>JAPOPM010000021.1 GCA_026712905.1 Deltaproteobacteria bacterium | reverse complement strand
CGGCGGCATCAAAAAGTTGACCGTCTGAACTCTCAGTATTATCGTTAAGACACCAGAATGTAGTGCCAGAAGAAAAAAATCGACCCGCTAACCCCCCGAATTATAATGACTTTCATTTACCTATGTTAAACTTGGGCTAAGGAGATATTCATGCTCATCCAGTACAAGGGGCAGCGCCCCAGGGTTTCGCCGGAGGCGTTCATCGCTCCCACGGCCGTGCTCATCGGCGATGTCACGGTGGAGGCCGGAGCCAGCATCTGGTTCGGCGCCGTGCTCCGCTCCGACGAGAACCAGAACCCCATCGTCATCGGCCCCAGGACCAGCATCCAGGACAACTGCGTGATCCATTCCGGCGAGGGCGCCGTGATCATCGACGAGGACGTGACCGTGGGGCACGCCGCCATCATGGAGGGGGCCACCATCCGGCGCTCGGCCATCATCGGCATGAACGCGACGTTGCTCGAGGACACCGAGATCGGCGAGGAGTCCCTCATCGCCGCCGGCAGCGTGGTGGTGCCGCACACCCGCATTCCCGCGCGCTGTCTGGCGGCCGGCACCCCGGCCAAAGTCAAGAAGGAGATCAGCGGCGAGGCGCTGAACTGGATCAAGATGGGCTCTTCCACCTACACCGAGCTGTGCCGGAGCTATCTGGGCGGCGACTACAAGGTGGTGGGATGAGGGCGGCGCCCTACCGTTGGCACACCGGGCAGTAGAACACCCCACGGTTGCCCAGGCCGATGCGCTTGATGGGCGTCGCGCAGGTCCGGCAGGGGGCGCCCTTGCGGTCGTAGACTTGCAGGCGCCATTGGAAGCCGCCGCGCTGGTCGTTGCCGTCACGGTAGTCCGACACCGAACTGCCGCGCCAGCGGATGGCTTCGCGCAGTAGCGCGGGAATGGCATCCGCCAGTTCCCGGGTGAGCGCGCGCGAGACCCGGTGTCCCCTGCGGGTGGGGCGTACCCGCGTACGGTGAAGCACTTCGTTGATGTAGATGTTGCCGAGGCCGCAAACGATGCGCTGGTCCAGCAACAGGTCGCGGATGCTGCGGCGCGAGCGGTGCAGCAACGGGTAGAGGTAGCCGGCCGTGAAACCCCGGTCCAGGGGATCGATTCCGAGGTCCGCCAAGGGCGGCCACGCCGCGACTTCCCCTTCCGGCAGGACCACGCACATGCCGAAGCGGCGCGGGTCGTGGTAGCGCAGCTCGCCCCCGTCGCTCAGTCCGAAGACGATGTGATCGTGCTTCTCCAGGGACGCACCGCGCGGCCGGAACACCAGCTTGCCGGACATCCCCAGGTGTGAAACCCACGTCCAGCCGCCGTCCAGCGCCGCCAGGATGTACTTGCCGCGCCGGTTCACGGCCTGCACCGTCCGGCCTTCCAGGCGGGAGGCGAAATCCGCGGCCACCGGCCGCCGCAGGCGGTCCTCGATGACGCGGACCTCCAGAATGCGCACGCCGTTGAGCCGCTCGTTCAGAGTGCGGCAGACGGTTTCCACCTCGGGCAGCTCAGGCATCTCCCCTGCTCCTCGCCGCGCGCCCGCCAACCACCTCGCCGGCCCGGACCGCCACCCCGGCGGGTTGCCGGCTTTCCACCGCCACCCGTCTCAACGCCTCGCCTCCCGCGCGTCCCCGAGGGCTCGGGCGAGCCGACCGAACTCGTGCAGGTCCAGGGTTTCGGCGCGGCGGCGCGGATCGACGGCTGCCTTCTCGAAGACCGAGTCGCCCGCGCCGCCGAGCAGACCGGCCAAGGCATTGCCGAGCATCTTCCGCCTTTGGCCGAAACCGGCCCGCACCACCGCGCGCAACCCTGGTATCTCTTCGGCGGGAAGCGCCGGCGGGTCGAGCAGTTCGATTCGCAGCAGCGTGGAATCGACCTTGGGCCTGGGCGTGAACGCCTCGGGCGCCACCGGCACCTTTTCGGTCACGCGGCCGTAAAGCCGAGACCAGACCGAAAGCGCGCCGTACGACGGTGCGCCGGGCGCGGCCGTCAGCCGGCGAGCCACTTCCTTCTGCAACATGACCACAAGGAGGGAGAAATGCCGCCCTTCCTCGAACAGCCGCAACAGCACCGGCGCGGCCACGCTGTAAGGAAGGTTCGCCACGACCTTGACCTTGCCGGCGGGCAGCAAGCGGTCGAGATCGGCCTCCAGGACGTCGTCGCACACCAGATGAAAGCCCGCGTGCGATGCCAGCGGGCCCTCGCCCAGCCAGCGCACCAAGAGGGGATCCACCTCAACCGCCCACACCTGGCGCTCCGCCCCTACCAGACGCCGCGTGACGAAACCGAGGCCGGGTCCCACTTCCAGGATGCGGTCATCCTCGCCAAGGTGTAAAAGTCGCAGGATCGCGTCGATGACGCGCTCGTGTACGAGGAAATTCTGACCCCGCGCCTTGCTGGGCGTAAACCCCAGCTCGCGCCACGCGGCTCTGGCTTCCTGATACAGCGTCGCGATGGAGACGTCCTCAGAGGGTCAGGGCCGGGTCGGCGTTGAGACGGGGGCCGTCGCGGTCGCCGTCGGCCAGCCGATGGCTGCCCACCAGGGCCACCATGGCGCCGTTGTCGGTGCAGAAGCGCAGCGACGGGTAGTGCAGCTCGGCGCCGGCTTCCTCGGCCTTCTCGGTCATCTTGCCGCGCAGGCGGCTGTTGGCCGACACGCCGCCGCCCAGCACGATGCGGCGGATGCCGGTGTCCGCCACCGCTCTCAGGGTGGGCGCGATCAGCATGTCGACCACGGCTTCCTGGAAGCTCGCCGCGATGTCCGCCATATCGTCACGCCAGTCGTCCTTCCGCTTGCGCGTCAGATAGTGCCACACGGAGGTCTTGAGGCCGCTGAAGCTGAAGTCGTAGGGGGTGCGCAGGCGCGCCCGCGGGAAGGCCACCGCGCGCGGGTCGCCCTGCTTGGCGAGGTCGTCGACGACGCGGCCGCCGGGGAACCCCAGGCCCATCATGTTGGCCACCTTGTCGTAGGCTTCGCCGGCGGCGTCGTCGAGGGTCCCGCCCAGATGCTCGTAGTCGCCGACGGAGCGCACGAGGTAGAGCAGCGTATGCCCTCCGGACGCCACCAGCGCGAGATAGGGGAAGCTCACCTCCCTCTCCAGGAAGATGGACATCACATGCGCTTCCAGATGGTTGACCCCCACGTAGGGAATGCCCGAGCGGAAGGACCACGCCTTCACGAACGACAGACCCACCAGCAGCGAACCGGTCAGCCCGGGGCCGCAGGTGACGGCGAGGCCGTCGAGGTCGGCGGCCGCGACGCCTGCCTCGGTCAACGCCTTGTCCACCATGGGCTGAATGGCGTGGATGTGCTGTCGCGAGGCCATCTCCGGGACGATGCCGCCATAGGGCGCGTGCACCGCATCCTGGGACGAGACCAGATTGGCCCGAACCACCCTGCCGTCCTCGAGCACGGCCGCCGCCGTGTCGTCACACGATGTCTCGACCCCCAGCACGATCACGATGAACCTCCATGAATTCCCGGATGTATCCGGTCCCGTGGCCCGTCCCGGACTGTCTCCGGCGGTGCATCTCGACAGCCTACCATGACAACGCCTTGGAGCGCTGCCGCGCCCACAGGAGCCCGCGATGCGCCGACGGGTTGGTGGGATCCAGGGACAGCGCCCTGCGGTACGCGGCGCGCGCGGGCTTGAAACGTCCCAGGGCCCGCAGGTTGTCGCCGCGCAGGACCAGGGTCTGCACGAGCCAGGGACGGTTGTATCCCAGCACGGCCTCGGCCACCTCCAGGAAGTCCAGCGAGGCCTTGAAGTTGCGCAACCGGTAATGGCTCACCGCGATGTAGTAGTGCGCGTACGGGTTGGAGCCGTCCAGAGACAGACTCCTCTCCAACTCCATCAAGGCCAGGCCGTATTGACCGGACCGAAGCAGTTGCCGTGCACGTTCCGTGCGGCTCTGGGACGCCACCCGCCGGGGCGACGAGCCCGGCTGCATCGGCAGGTCGGGCCGTGGGACGCGGGCTGTCGGCGGCGCCGTGGAAGGGCTGCTCCCCGACCCGGGCTCCGCCGGCGCCGTGGAAAGACCGGTCCCGGGGCGCGGCGTCACGGGCTCGGGTGGCGGCTCCACCCGGCTCGGCGGAAGGCCCGCCGCCGGGACGCCGCAACCCGCCAGCAGGGCGGCGAGCGACAGCCAGGCGCACGCGTGTAGCCAATGCGTGATCATGAGCAGGTTCGCTCCGCTCGACCCGCCTTCACCGGCCCGCCGCCCGCGCGAACGCGTTCCGGCGCGGACCGGGGACCGTTCCGGTGCGCGGATGCGCGCCTCGGGCCGACGTTCCGGGAGGGGTGACGAAATCCGTCACCGGCAACCGGCTGGTGGCGTCCTTCATGAAGTCCGTCCAGATGGGCAGGGCCGCGCGGGAGCCGGACAGGCCCAGCTCCGACTGGCGGTCGAAACCGACCCAAACCAGCGCCAGCAGGTCCGGCGTGTATCCGGCGAACCACGCGTCGCGCGAGTCGTTGGTGGTGCCGGTCTTTCCCGCCGCCGGACGGGTGAATCCCAACTCGCGCACGCGCTGGGCGGTGCCCCGCTCCACCACCCCCCGGAGCATGGTGTGCATGTCGAAGGCCACCCGCGGCGAGAGGACGCGCTTCACCCTTATGTTGCGCTTCTCCAACACTTCCGCGTCACGGTCGAGCACGTTCTTGATGGAGAGGAGATGGGTGCGCACGCCGTTGTTCGCCATCGCGGAATAGGCGCCGGCCAACTCCAGTGGCGTCACTTCCACGGCGCCCAGGGACAACGACGGCAACAGCGGCAGACGGCTCTGGATGCCCATCCGATAGGCCATCTCGCGCACCTTCTTGATGCCCACATCCTGGGCGATGCGCGCGGTGGCGGCGTTGAGGGACTTCTCCATGGCCTGGCGCAGGGTCACCCAACCCTCATACGTGCGGTTGTAGTTCTGCGGCGCCCACTCCTCGTTGCCGTAGCTCCACGTGAACGGCGTGTCCTCGACGTACGTGGTGCTGTCATAGGCCCCCGAGCCCTGCGACGACCCGTGGGTGAGTGCCGCCAGATAGACGAAAGGCTTGAACACGGAGCCGGGTTGCCGCTTGGCCTGGGCCACCCGGTTGAACTGGGACTTGCCGTAATCGCGCCCGCCCACCATGGCCTTGATCTCGCCGGTCTGCGGCTTGATCACCACCAAGGCGCCTTCGAGATCGTCCTGCTTGGCCGTCTGCCTGAGATGGCGGTAGTCCTGCTCCAGTCTGGCGAGCCCCTGGGACAGAGCCTTCTCCGCCGCCCCCTGAAGCTGCAGGTCGAGACTCGTGAAGATGCGCAGGCCATCGGCGGTCAGCGTGTCCTGGCTGTAGTGCTCGGCCAGCTCCTTCTTTACGTAGTCGGTGAAGTAGGGCGCGCTGTTGGTCAGCCGGACGGGCTCGCGCTTCTCGAAGACCTCCTGCAGTGCGTGCTCGTAGGCCCGGCGCGTGATGATGCCGTCGCCCACCAGTTTGGCCAGAATCACGTTGCGCCGGCGCGTGGCGTCGCCGACGCTGCGGTAGGGAGAGTAGCGGTTGGGCGCGCGGATCAGCCCCGCCAGCAGGGCGGTCTCGCCGACCGTGAGCTGCTCCGGCTCCTTGGCGAAGTAGAACCGCGCCGCCTCCCATATTCCGAAGATGCCCTGAGCGCCGTTCTGGCCGAGATAGATCTCGTTGAGGTAGTTCTCCAGAATCTGGTCCTTGCTGTACAGCCACTCGGTGATGAGCGCCATCAGCGCTTCCTTCACCTTGCGCTCAAGGGTGCGCTCGCTGTCCAGGAAGAAGTTCTTCATCAACTGCTGCGTCAGCGTGCTGCCCCCCTGCACCACGCCGCCGCGGCGCACGTTGGCCAGGAAGGCGCGCATCACCGCCACGGGGTCCACCCCCCGATGGTAGTAGAAACGCTCGTCTTCCACCGCCAGCACCGTCTTCCGCACTCGCGCCGGCACTTCGTCCAGGCGCACCACCCGCCGCTGTTCCCGCACCCGGTCGTAGAAGCCGGTCACCACCTCGGGCTCCAGCTCGAGAGACGGCAACACCTCGTTGTCGTCCAGCCGTTGGATGCGATGGATCGTGCCGGACTTGAGGGAAATGCGCACGGGGAAGCCGCGGAAATCGCGCAACGGGTAGCGGAAATCGTGCAGAAACACTTCGATGACGGCATTCTTGCCGAGAATCCGGTACTCGCCCTTGGTCCGGGGGCGGGACTTGGAGATGCGATAGCCCAAGCGGCGCAGCTTGTCGCGCACGTCGTCCGCGGACAGGTACATGCCCGGATAGATGATCTTGCTGTCGGCGTAGATCTTGGAGGGGAACTCCCACTTGCGCCCCTCGAACTTGGCCTTGACGATGCCGCTCAAGTGCGAGACGTACCAGGCGCCCAGCCCGGCCCCCGCCAGACCCAGCACGACGAACAGCGCCGCCGTGATCTTGAGAAAGCGTATGAGGAATCGCTTGAAGCCGCGTTTCATGAATGGCGTTCTTCAGCGAGGAACCCGCAACGCCAGGAACAGCGTCGTATCCTCGCGCCGCACGAGAAACAGAATGCCGGTCCCCTTGTCCAGACCGCCGACCACGCGCCTGAAGTCCTGCACGCTGTCGACGCGCTTGCGATCGATCTCCAGGATGACGTCGCCCGCGCGAATGCCGGCCGTCTCCGCCGGACTGCCCGACTCCACCTCGGTCACCACGACCCCCCGGCGGCTCCGTGAGCCGGGCATGAACCGCTGCGCGTCCCTCACGGTGAGGCCCAGGTCGTTGTCGTCCTCCAGGGCCACGACGACCTCGTCGTCACCCAGCTTCGCGACGGTCACGCGCAACGCCACCGGACGGCCGTCGCGCTGGATCATGACGTCCACGGTCTTGCCCACGGGTGTGCGGGCGACGATCAGCGGAAGCTCGCTGGAAGCCGTCACCGGGGAGCTGTCGAAAGTCACGATGACGTCGCCCACCTGCATGCCGGCGACCTCGGCCGGGCTCCCTTGCGACACGTTGGTTATCAGGGCTCCACGGGCTTCCTCCAGGCCCAGCGCCTCGGCCATCTCGGCGTTGACGTCCTGGATGACGACCCCCAGCCAGCCGCGGGTCACCTTGCCTTCATCCCTGAGCTGGGACAGCAGTTGCTTCACGAGGTTGATGGGTATCGCGAAGCCGATGCCGATGTTGCCCCCGCCCCGGCTGAAGATCGCGGTGTTGACCCCGACCACCTCGCCGCGCAGGTTAATCAGCGGCCCACCCGAGTTGCCGGGGTTGATGGAAGCGTCGGTCTGGATGAAATTGTCGTACGGGCCCGCGCCGATGCGCCGGCCTTTGGCGCTGACGATCCCCGAAGTCACGGTATGCTCGAGACCGAAGGGATTGCCGATGGCCAGCACCCACTCGCCCACCTCCAGCGAGGCCGAGTCCCCCAGTCGCGCCACCTGCAGCGTGCGTTCGGTGTCGATCTTGACCAGCGCGATATCGGTCTTGGGGTCCCGCCCGGCGACGCGCGCCCGATGCTCCGATCCGTCCGCGAGCTTCACCGTGAGGTCCTGGCCCTCCTCGACCACGTGGTCGTTGGTGAGGATATATCCCTTGGGATCCACGATGAACCCGGAACCCACGCTCCGGGACGGGCCCGGGGTCGGGTTCTGCGGGAAGCGCTCGCCGAAGAAGCGCCGCCAGAAATCGCCGAAGGGATCGCCTTCCCGAAAGGGACTGGAACTCGACGCGGCCGACGACGACGAGGAGATGTGGACCACCATCGGCCGGACCTCTTTCGACAGCGTGACGAAATCCGGCAGGTTGACCCTGGCGGCCGCATGCCCGGGTCCGGCCAGCAGCAGGGCAGCCGCCAAACAGGCCAGGGGCCACGCGCGCCGGCGTATTCGTTTAACGGGCGTCATGCGTTCCGTACCGCCTCCACGTAGCGCATCCTGAGGTTGTAGAGAATCTCCTGCACCAGCCGCTCCTCGGTCTCGTCAAGGTTCCCCTTGCTCTTCTCGCTCAGCATCCCGATGATGTCGATGGTCTGCTTGGCCACGGCCACGTCCTTCTCCACTTGGCCCGTCGCCGGGTTGCCGATCTCGCCGAGCTGCAGCAGTGCCTGGGTGCTCAGGCTCATGATGAACGTGGAAAAGTCGATGGGCGGAAGCTCCTGCGTGGCGGACGCTTCCCGTGGCGGTTCCTCGGGCGTTTCCGCCCCCGCCTGCGGCGAGTCAGCGGCCGCGGGTTCGTCCCGGTCCTCTTGTTGTTCACGCGCCTCGCCCTCATCGGTAAACCGGCGCTTGTCGTGAACCTTGAACCCTTTTTGCGTATCGGATTCCTCAGCCATGAACGCTCCTCCACCGTGCTTCGTCGACCCTGGCCCATCCGGCCATCCCTACAATTATTGATGCGCCCAACCGGGGTGTCAAGGTGGAACGGCGGGTGTTCGCCGAACCG
The DNA here is from genome assembly GCA_026712905.1 of Deltaproteobacteria bacterium. Classification (NCBI taxonomy): domain Bacteria; kingdom Pseudomonadati; phylum Myxococcota; class Myxococcia; species Deltaproteobacteria bacterium. The sequence goes on along the minus strand of JAPOPM010000021.1, from coordinate 85,497 downwards.
CGTTGACTTGGCCGCCGCGCGCCCCTATCATATTCGTTATTTCGGTTGCACCGACTCCCCACCCCACGAACCCATGGCGACCCCTCCCCCGTGCGCGAGATCCATCCTCGACCTTATCGGCTCCACCCCCGTGGTGCGCCTTACGCGGCTCCCCGGGGAGGACAGCGCGGAAGTCTGGGGGAAACTGGAGTCCCTCAATCCCGGTGGTTCGGTGAAGGACCGCATCTGCCGCGCCATGATCGAGGAGGCCGAGCGCAAGGGCCTGCTGGAGCCTGGCGGGACCATCGTGGAACCCACCAGCGGCAACACCGGCATCGGCCTGGCCCTGGCGGCGGCGGTCAAGGGATACCGCCTGGTTCTCACCATGCCCGACACCATGAGCGAGGAGCGCCGCAGCCTGCTGGCCGCCTACGGCGCGCGCCTGATCCTCACGCCCGACACCAGGGGGATGGGCGGAGCCATACGCCGGGCCGAAGAGCTGGCCAACGAGCATCCCGACTTCTTCATGCCGCAACAGTTCACCAATCCCGCCAACCCGGAGGCCCACAGACAGACGACGGCGCCGGAGCTTCTGCGCCAGCTCGGACCCGTGGACGCGTTCGTCTGCGGGGTGGGCACCGGCGGCACCATCACCGGCGTCGGCGAAGTTCTGCGGAAGGAGTTTCCCTCCATTCGCATCTACGCCGTCGAGCCCGCCGCCTCCCCGGTGCTGTCCGGCGGGGAGCCCGGGTTTCACAAGATCCAGGGCATCGGCGCGGGCTTTGTCCCGCCGATCCTCAACACCGGCATCTACGACGAGATCATCACGGTCAGCGACGAGGACGCGGCCGCCACCATGCAGCGGCTGGCGGTGGAAGAGGGCCTCTTCGTGGGCATCTCCTCCGGCGCCAACTGCTTCGCCGCCATGAAGGTCGCCCGGACCATGGGCACGGGCCACCGGGTGGCCACCATGCTCTGCGACAGCGGTGAGCGCTACCTGAGCACGCGCGCCTGAGACTCCACCCTACACAGGCGTCCGCGTTTCTGGTATAAAATCACAACCCTGCCAACGTCCGGTTCGAGCACGTCCCCGTCGTCTAGCCTGGCCCAGGACACCGGCCTTTCACGCCGGCAACACGGGTTCAAATCCCGTCGGGGACGCCAACCGTGTCACTCCGCCGCCGTCCTCACACGACGCCATTGAGCACCAGCGCTTCCGCATAGAGGAGGTCCTCGGGATAGGTGACCTTGAGGTTCGTGCTGCTGCCCTCGACGACCTCGACCGGAACGCCCAGGCGCTCCACCAGCATGGCATCGTCGGTCGCTTCCACCCCCTCTTGCTCCGCCTCTGCATAGGCGTCGCGGAGCAGGTGCAACGGAAACCCCTGCGGCGTCTGGATCTCCCACAAGCTCTGCCGCGGCAGTGTCTCTCGAACCTGTCCGCGCTCCACCGTCTTGATGGTGTTGCGCGCCGGCACCGCGACCGTAACGGAGCGGCCTGCGCGCGCCTCCCGGGCGCAGCGGTCGATGAGGTCGGGCGCGGCGAAGGGGCGCGCGCCGTCGTGGACCAGCACGACGGCGCAGTCGAGATCCAGTGCATCCAGTCCGGCGCGCACGGAGTCCTGCCTGCGCGCCCCTCCGGGCCGCACCGTGATCTCCAGGGAAGACTCCGGCACCGGGGCCAGCATCGCCTCGTAGTCGCCAACCGCATCCGGCGGCACCACGAGGACCGCCTTCCCCACCTCGCGGGAGCGGCGGAAACGCTCAAGGGTATGGAGAATAAGCGGCCGCCCGGCCACCGACAGCAGGACCTTCGGCTCGCGGCTCCCTACGCGGGTCCCGCGGCCCGCGGCCAGGATGATGGCGTTGACCTGCACTAGTGTTGTATCCCGTAAAGCCGGAACCACAAAAAAGAGCTGGAGGAATCCTCCAGCTCTCTTTCACCCCAACCGGAAACGGACGTTATTGGGTAAAGATGTGGCTCAGCTCCTCCATGATCTTCTCTTCGGTGTGCGACCGGGCGATGGACAGCTCCTTGACCAGAAGGTTCCTGGCGGTGTCGAGCACTTTCCTTTCTCCGAAGGAAAGCTCCTTGTCGCCCTTCAACAGGAAAAGGTCCCGGAGCACGGCGGCGATCTCTATGACCGAGCCGGTCTTGATCTTCTCGGTGTACTCGCGGTAGCGACGGTTCCATGTCTGCTGGTCGACGGGCGCTTTCTTCTTTTCCCGCAAGATGCGGTAAACGCGTGATACGGTTGTCTTGTCGATGATCTTCCTCAGGCCCACGGCGACGGCGTTGTCCACCGGCACCATGATCTTCATATCCGTATCGAGAATGCGCAGCATGTAGAACTTCTTCTCCGTGCCGGATATCACCTGACTGCGAACCGCTTCGATCTCACCGACTCCATGGGCAGGATAGACAACCTTCTCTCCGACCTTGAACATTCATTCCTCCTTGAGTGTCAGAACCCGTATGCGGAACAGGGGCAAGAAGTCCGGTTAATCCGGAGGAAGGTGCTTCCAGAGGGGTGGGCCGAGATTTGAAATACACGTTTCAAATACGTTCACTTTCACAATCATTGGCTCCCTCTTTATACATCGGACGGCAAGAGAACGTCAAGAGGTGGATGAACAATTTAATCTCATGCAATAACGGGATGTTAAACTAAATTACCTAATAGAAAAGTTTAATTTTGAGCCGATTCGGAACCCGACGCATCGAGCGGGCGCTCCATCAGCCAGGCATCCTCGCCGTTATCCGAGTAGTAGCCGCGCCGCAGGCCGCAGAACTCGAATCCAAGCGAGAGGTAAAGCGCCTGAGCGGCGTCGTTCGACCTCCGGACCTCCAGGGTCATACGCCGGAAACCGCGCTCCGAGGCCCTGTCGATCAGGCTCTCGAGCATGGCCCGGCCGACGCCGAGGCGGCGGTGTCCGGGATGTACGGCTACGTTGTGGATGTCTAGCTCGTCGACGAGCTCCCAGTAGATGACGTAGCCGACGGGCTCGCCCTCGGAGTGGCACAGGACGGACCGCGAATTGGCCGCCTGCAACTCCTGGAGAAAGAACTGCCGGCTCCACGGACATGCGAACGATGCGCGCTCGATGACCATGACGGAGTCGATGTCCGCCATGGTCATCGACCGGAACTCAAGCTTTCCGCTGGCACTCGCGGGCATGTCCCGAAGGAGGGTGCTAGTTGACCCAGCCCAGTCGTGCCGCGCTTTCCTTGAGGAGGAGGACGTCCAGGACCTTGCTCCCCAGTTGGTGGGCGAAGCCGTAGACACGATCCTGGAGCGGGATGACCGTGGTGAACTCCGGGGGGAAGGCGCCGATGCTGGACGAGATTCTGCGCACGCGGTCGTCCAGCAGGCGGCCTCTGACGATCAGTTGGCCTTCCTTCAGGAGCAAGTCGTAGTCGTAGTCGGGCATGCGCCGGGGAAGCTTGGACGGGATGGTGATGCCGAGGCGCGGCACCTGCGTGGGGAACTCGAGCCGCAGGTGATACGCCTTGCCCAGATCCTGCACGGTGTAGGCGTGGCCGTAGCGGCGCTCGCGTTCCAGCTTCTCCACGAACCGGGAATCGTAGAACCCCTCGACGGGGACCGGGACCCGGCGCAGGAGCTTGCCCTTGCGTGAGAGGAACGGCCGCAACAGCAAGGCCAGCGGTATGCCGTAGAGCGCCCCGCTCACCGTCACCTGCTCCACCGGCACGGCGCGGAAGACACTGTGACGCAAGCGATAGAGCACTTCCGCCAACGCCACCAGGAAGCCCACCAGGATGTACATGTTGACGCCCTTGCCGAACGCCAGCCCGAGCCCTTCCAGCGAGACACCGATGATGATGAACACCACCGGGTAGATGAGCAGATTCAGGATCATGTTGAGAGCCGTGGCGGCGGCGCCTATGAAGTAGGGCCAACCCGCCAGTTCCGCCAGATCGTCGCGCGACTCCGGCGGCAAGGCGCCGAGAAGGGGCTGCAACAGCATCACCGCGACGCGCAGCACGCTCGACTCGCTGGTCTGGATGCGTTGCACCAGCTCGTCGAAACCCATGGGCAACTGCCCCGGAAACATCTTCGGGGCACGCGGCGGCTCCGGTTCCTCTTCGGGCTCCTCGACAGGAGCCGGCGCCGCGATCACCGGTACCGGCACGGGCGCCGGTGCGGCCACGGCAGCAGGCGCGGGAGCGGCGGCCGGGGCGGTGGTGCCGTTGGCCGCCTCCGCGGGCGCCGGGTCCGCGGCGGCGGTAGCCGGAGCGGCCGCCTCGCCCGCACTCTCCCCGGTCCGGAAACGGGATTCGAACTCTTCGCCGAAATCGACGTCGGTGTGCAGCACGCGCGCCCGGTCGATCAGCACCGTCTCGGATTCGACGTTGTTGGGGTCGGTTACGCAGCAGTCCACCGGACACACCGCGGCGCACGCCTCGTAGTCATGGAACCCGACGCATTCGGTGCACAGCACCGGGTCGATGACGTAGATCTCATCGTTCTGGGTGATGGCTTCGTTGGGACACTCGGGCTCGCAAGCGCCGCAATTGATGCAGTCGCTGGTTATCATCGTCGCCATGGGAAACAACGCTCCTGAAAAAGCTCTCGAATCGTATCCGGCCGCCGCGGGACGGTTGCGCACCCGTCCGTTCCGCGAACCGGCCCCTTACGCCCTCTCTCGGTCAAAATAGTTGATTTTTCAAGTTTCCTCAACGTCCGGGCGCCGCCTTGAACAACCCTGAACCCGTGTGTTACACGTTATCTTTCGGGCGGCGTACCCAAGTGGTTAAGGGAGAGGTCTGCAAAACCTCGATGCGGCGGTTCGAATCCGCCCGCCGCCTCCACTTTCCGCGCACCTCAGTCCCGCTTGAGCATCTCGTCGAGCAAACCTGCGTAACGCTCCATCACGATCCCGCGCTTGAGCTTGAGGCTCGGAGTCAGTTCTCCCGTGCCGGTGGAGAAGTCTCCCGGCAGGACGCGGAAGTCCCTGACCGCCTCGAAGGGCGCCAACTCCCGGTTGCGTTCACGGATGCGTTGGCGGAGATGGGTGGCGAGCCGCGGGTCGGCGGCCGCGTCCTCGGGTTTGTCCCACTCGATGCCCTCCTTCTCCGCCCAGCGCCCGGCCTCGCCGGCGTCCAGCGTGACCAGCGCTACAAGGTGGCTGGTCTTGTCGCCCCACACCATGGCCTGGCTGATGAGCGGCTCCTGGCGCAGGTGGTTCTCGATCATTTGCGGCGCGACGTTCTTCCCCCCGGAGGTCACGATCAGGTCCTTCTTGCGGTCGGTGATGCGCAGGAAGCCGCCGTCCTCGATGCGCCCCACGTCGCCGGTGTGGAACCAGCCGTCCTCGTCGATGGCTTCGCGGGTCGCGGCGGGATCCTTGTAGTAGCCCTTCATCACGTGGGCGCCCCGAATGAGGATCTCGCCGTCGTCGGCGATGCGGCACTCCACCCCATCCATGGCGAGACCCACGGTGCCGATGCGATAGCGGTCGATCCGGTTCACATGAGACACGGTAGAGGTCTCCGTGAGCCCGTATCCCTCCACGATCCACACCCCCAGGGCCTGGAAAAAATCGGCGATGGTGTCCGACAGCGGCGCGCCGCCGGAGACCGCCATGCGCAGCCTCCCGCCCAGGCCGGCACGCACCTTCGACAACACCAGGGAATCCGCCAGCCGGTGGCACAGCCGCAGCCACGGGCCGCACGATTCGCCCCGGCGCGCCCGTTCGTTGTGGCGCTGGCCCACGGCCACCGCCCAACGGAACAAACGCTGGCGCAACGGGCTGGCGCTGTCCACCCGGTTGAGGATGCGCCGATGAGCGTTCTCGTACACCCGCGGCACCGAAAAGAGCATGGTGGGCTGGACCGTCTGCAGGTCCGCGGACAGGGTCTCGATGGCGCGCGCGAACGCGCACTCGTAGCCACGGCCCACCACGATGAAATGCTCCAGGCGGCCGAACGAGTGCGCCAGGGGAAGGAACTGCAGCGCCACGTCGTCTTCGCTCACCGATATGGCGGCCAAGGCGGAGGTCATGATGAACAGGTAGTTGCCGTGGGTGGTGAGGACGCCCTTGGGCTCGCCCGTGGTCCCCGACGTGTAGATAATGGTGAGGTCGTCCTCGGGTCCGAGCGCCCCGGCCAACTCCCGGAAGGCCCCGGGATGAGCGCGTCCGTATTCCCGGCCCATCTCCTTCAGGCGTTCGAGGGACAGCATCGGGGCGTCCGCCGCGCCGTCGCCGTCCAGCAGCACGACGTTCCCCAGCGCCGCCAGGCCCGGCCCCGAGCGGTCCAGCCGCTCCAGCACCGCGGGCGAGTCCACCACCAGCACCGTCGCCCCGGAATGCGCGACGATGTACTCCACCTGCGCCGGCGTGCTCGACGGGTAGAGCGGCACGGTGAGAGCGCCGATGCAGATGTCGGCCCAGTCCAGCAGGCACCACTCCACCCGGTTGGCGGCGAAGAGGGCCACCCGGTCGCCCTTCCTCACTCCCGCGGCCACGAGTCCGAGGGCGATCTCCTCCACCTCGGCGGCCACCTCCGCCCATGTCTGGCCGCGCCACTCCCCTTCACGCCAGAAGCGGTACAGCACGCGTTCCCCGTGCGCGTCCACCTGGGACAGGAACAGGTCGGCAAGGCTACGGTAAACCATCGCCGGATTATAGCACAGTGGGCTCATCGCGTGCCTCCCGCCGAGGGACTCCGCTCCGGTGAGCCCGAAGGAGCGTGTCGCCTGGCCATCGCCGCTTCGGGCCGGGACCCGGTTCAACTGCCGCCAAAAAAGCGGCGCACGTGCGTGCCGACGTACTCCTGCTGCGCCACCGTCAACTCCGGGTAGATGGGAAGCGCCAGGGAGGATTGAGCCGCCGCCTCGGCCTCGGGAAAGTCACCGGCACGGTGGCCCAGGGCCAGGAAGCACTCCTGCTGGTGCAACGGCAGCGGGTAGTAGATCTCGGTGGCGACCCCGCGCTCGTCCAGGAAGGCCCGCAGGCGGTCACGCTCCGGCGCGCGGATCACGAACTGGTTGTAGACGTGGCCGGCACAGTCGCCGGGGAGGACCAGTCCGTTCTCCGACGCCACCGGCTCCAGAAGTTCCCGATATCGCCGCGCATTGCGCCGCCGCCCCTCGACCCATCCGCCGAGGCGCTTCAGCTTCACCCGCAGCACGGCGGCCTGGAGGCTGTCCAGCCGGAAGTTCCCGCCCACCAAACGGTGATGGTACTTGGGTTCCTCGCCGTGGACGCGAAGCAGGCGGATGCGTCGGGCCAGGTCCTCGTCGTCGGTGATCACCATGCCGCCGTCCCCGAAAGCGCCCAGGTTCTTGCTCGGGTAGAAGGAGAAACAGCCCAGGGCGCCGATGGTGCCGGCGCTCCGGCCCCGTGAATCCACCGCGCCGAAGGATTGCGCCGCATCTTCCACCACGGCGACGCCGCGATCGGCGGCGGCTTCCAGGATGGTGTCCAGATCCGCGCAGCGGCCGAAGAGATGCACCGGCATGACCGCGCGGGTGCGCGGGCCGATGCGCGCCACCACCGCCTCCGGGTCCATGTTGAAGGAATCGGGATGGATGTCGACGAACACCGGCCGCGCCCCCAGCCGCGCGATGACACCCGCACTGGCGAAGAAGGAATAGGCGGTGGTGATGACTTCATCCCCCGGACCCACTTCCAGCGCCATCAGGGCGGCCAGCAGCGCGTCGGTACCGGACGAGACGCCCACGGCGAAGCGCACGCCGGTGGAGGCCGCCACCTCCTCCTCGAGGGCGGCCACCTCCGGCCCGAGGATGAACCGCTGCGACGCGCACACCCGCAGCACCGCCTCCTGGATCTCCTCCCGGATGGTCTCGTACTGCGCTTTCAGGTCCAGCAACGGCAGTTCCATGCGAGTCACCACACGAGTCCTAGTATCCTGGGGCGGCGGTCAAGTCCCGATCCCGCCGGCGGTTGCCACAAGTACGGGAAGTTGGTACCAACCAGCCAGCGGCGCGCCGACGCGCCGTCCCCGGAGCACGAACATGGCCAGAGTCATCGGACTGACCGGCGGCATCGCCACCGGCAAGAGCACGGTTTCGCGGATCCTGAGCGATCGCGCCGCCCTCGTCGACGCCGACCGGCTGGCGCGCGAGATCGTCGAGCCCGGCCAGGAAGCCTGGCGCGAGATCGTCGAGCTGTTCGGCCGCGAGGCGCTGCGCGAGGACGAGACCCTGGACCGGGCGTATCTGCGGGGCATCATCTTCAAGGAACCCGCCTTGCGCCGGCGTCTGGAGGAGATCACCCACCCGCGAATCCGCGCCCTGGCCAGACAGCGCATCGTGGACCGATCGCGCGACCATGACTTCGTGATCTACGATGCGCCGCTTCTGTTCGAGGCCAAGATCCATCACTGGCTCCGTCCGGTCCTGTTGGTGGCGTGCTCGCGCGAGACCCAGGAGCAACGGCTGCGCCAGCGCGACGGGCTCACCGAGGCCGATGTCGCGAGGCACCTGAAGGCGCAAATGTCCATGGAGGAGAAACGCGCGCTGGCCGACTTCGTCGTCGAGAACGACGGCACCCTGGCGGAGCTCGAACGGCGCGTTGCGCGGGCCTGGCAAGCCGTCCTGGCTACTTCGCCCGCTCGATATATTTTCCTTCTGACGGATCCACCCGAATCCGATCACCCACCTGAATGAACGGCGGCACCTGCACCGTCACACCCGTCTCCAGCCGCGCCGGCTTGTACGACGCGGACGCGGTGGCGCCCTTCATCGACGGCTCCGTCTCCACCACCTCCAGCTCCACCGCCGAGCCGAGACTCACCCCCACGGGACTGCCCTCGTACAACTCCACGTTCACCACCTGATTGGGCAGAAGGAACGGCAGGATGTCCCCCACCTCCTCGGACGAAAGCTCCGTCTGCTCGTAGCTCTCGGTGTCCATGAAGTTGTGACGGTCGTCCTCGGCGTAGAGGTACTGCATCTCGCGGCTCTCCAGGATGGCCCGGTCGACCCGATCATCGGAGCGGAACTTGTGCTCGGTGCCCACGCCGCCACGCAGGCTCTTGAGCTTCGTCTGCATGAAGCCGTGGCCCTTCCCGGGGGTAAGATGCTTGACCGCGGTGACCCGGTAGAGGTCGTCGTCATAGATGATGATCATTCCGGGCCGAAGCTGTGTCGCGTTGATCATGTCGTCGCTTGTCCTTTCGTAAGGCACGCCTCGACCACGCCGGCCGGGTGCCGTTCCCTCACCCCGGCGGCCACGCCAGCGACCGACCGCCCAAGAGATGGAAATGAACGTGGTGGACGCTCTGGGCCGCGTCCGCCCCGGTGTTCACGACCAGGCGGAACCCGCTCCCGGCCACGCCCTGGTCCACCGCGACCTGCCGGGCCACCTCCATGGCGTGCCCCAGCACCTCCCCATCGCCCGGCTCCAGTTCCGCGAGGCTGCCGATGTGCCTGCCGGGGATGATCAGGATGTGCACCGGCGCCTTGGGGTCGATGTCCCTGAAGGCCAGCACCGAGTCATCCCGGTAGACGATGTCGCCGGGGATTTCCCCGTTGGCGATGCCGCAGAACAGGCAGTCGGCCACGATCCGTTCACCTCCCGTCAGTCGTCTTCCGGGCAGAAGGCGCGAACGGTTCCCGCTTCCACCTTGAGCGGGACCCTTTGCAGCCACTCCCCGTGGCATGGCCCCCAGAGACATTCGCCCGTCGTGGGCTCGTACAGCGCGCCGTGGTTGGCGCAGATCAGATAGCGTTCATCCTCGGTGAAAAACTGGCTGTCCACCCAATCCAACGGCAGGGACACATGCTTGCAGCGGTTCACATAGCCGAAGAGCTCGCCCTGGAAGCCGAACACGAACCCTTCCAGGCTCTCTCCGCCGCAACGGAGCGTGAATTTCCGGGCCGCGCCGTCGGGAAAATCCTCCCGGCGGCCGACCCGCTTGCCCACGGGTCTTCGCGCCATGATGCCGGTTCGGGACCCGGTTTCAGTCCGCCACCTCGTGCAGAAAGGAAAGGTCCCCGGCCGGACAACGTACAACGATCTCGCCCCCCTCCACAACCACCGGCAGGGAATACAGCGAGAGCCCCTTGCAGGGACCGTCCACGCACAGGCCCGTATCGGGCTCGTAGAGGGCGCCGTGGGTGGCGCAGATCAGGTGCCGGCCGTCCTCGGTGAAGAACTGGTAGCGCACGAAGTCCAGCGGCGTCACCAAATGGCGGCAACTGTTGATGTAGGCATGGAACTGGCCGCTGTGATTGATCACGAAGCAATCGATCCGGTGCTTGCCGCAGATGAGCCAGAACTTCTTCACCGTTCCCGCCGGCAGCTCGTCCACGCCGGCCACGACCTTCCCGCCGGACCGCGCCTCGCTGCGCATGTGCATGCGGTCACGGCGGAAGCGCAGCCGGCGCACGGTCAACGCCACGAGATACACGGCCAGGAACACGGCCGAAAGGTAGAGGGTCAGTTCCATGACGCAGGGCGCCCCGGCGCACGGTCACACGCTCACCGGGGTGTCATTCCGATTCCGGAGGCTTGTCGTTGGCCTTGCGAATGCGCTCGACGTCGTCGGGGCTCTGGCGCTCGTTGATGCCCATGATGTGGAGCAGCTCGTTGGTCATGTCGGCGGTCAGACGGTCGCGCACGCTGCCGCGCCCGTCTGGGTTGGCTTTCAGAAAGCGCATGATCCTTTCCGGGTGGACGCCGGTTTCCTCCAGCCGGTCCAGCAACTCGCTGAAGCCCACCTGACCGGCGCAGGCCTGCACCGTCTCCGCCAGGCGCCGGCACTCCTTGCAGCTTCGCGCCAGCATTCCGGCGCGCTCGCCGCAGTAGACGCAGGCAGCCATCTCAGCTCTTCCCCGGCAACCGGGCGAGCAGCGCCCGGATCCTCTCGTTGGACAACTCGCTGCCGGCCACGAGCTGCTGCAACACCGGCTCCGGCCGGTTGAATACGGGGCGCTCCCCTTCTCCGGTGGCGGTCCGGCCGCCGGCCTCCTCGACGATGACGATACCCGCGCACACGTCCCACTCCTTCACCCGGCGGAACGTCAGGGTGGCGTCGGCGCGCCCGCGCGCCACCGCGGCGAGACGGTAGGCGATGCTGCCCATGGGCTCCAGCTCGAACTCCCGCGCCAGCTCACCCAGGCGGTTGCGCGGCTCCGAGCGGCTGATAAGCAAGGACGGGCGCCGGTCACCGCCGTTGCGGGCGACGCTCAGCGGCGCCCCGTTCAACCACGCGCCTCCGCCGGTCACCGCGCCGAAGAGTTCCTGGTGCAGCGGATGGTAGATGACACCCAGGACCGCGACGCCGTCCACGGCCAGGCCGATGGATACGCAGAACTCGGGTATGGCCCGGATGAACTCGCGCGTGCCGTCCAGCGGGTCGACGATCCACACACGGCGCTTGTCCAGGCGCTCGGGACTATCGGCGTCCTCCTCCGAAAGCCACGCGTCGTCCGGAAAGCGCGCCTCCAGGATTTCGCGAATGGTCCGGTTGGCCATGATGTCGGCGGTGGTCACCGGGTTGCCGCGGGACTTTTCCGCCACCTGGTACTCGCCACGATAGAGCCTGGCGATGATGGCGCCCGCCTCCCGTGCCGCCTGCGAGGCCGCTTGATACTCCCCCGCGAACCCCGCCGGTACCTCCAGCACGCTGGAACGCGTGCTGGACAAAACTCGTCCCGAGGGTCCATAATGAGGTTCTTCCATTGTCTGAACTATAACAGAATACCCAAAAAAGACGCGAAAGCAGTGCCTTCCATGACATCCCCCGACCCGGCCCCGACACCCAAGGCGGTCTTCCTGGACGCCGCCGGAACCCTGTTCGAGTCCGTCAAGCCCGTCGCCGTGACCTACGCGGAGCTGGCGCGGCAGTACGGCAAGGACGTGCCCTCCGAGGAGGTGTCGCGGCGCTTCCGCGAGTGCTTCGCCGGCGCCCCGCCCATGGCCTTCCCGGAGGCCGACGCGCCGCGCCTGGAGGCGCTGGAGCGCGGCTGGTGGCACGACGTGGTCTGGAACGTGTTCGAAACCACCGGACCGTTCCCGCGCTTCGACGACTATTTCGCCGCGCTGTTCGCGTACTTTGCCCGCGCCGATTCCTGGATGCTCTTCGACGACGCGGAGACGGCCCTGAAAGGGCTCAGGGCGCGCGGCTTCATCCTCGTGATGATCTCGAACTTCGACTCGCGGGTGCTGAAGATCATCCGCGGCCTGGGCATCGCGGACTACTTCGACTCGGTGTTCATCTCCAGCAGCGCGGGGTTCGCCAAGCCCGCGGCGGGCATTTTTCAGCTCGCGCTGGAGCGCCACGGGATCGTCCCGCACGAGGCCGTGCACGTGGGCGACAGCCCCGAGACGGACGTGGAGGGCGCGCGCAACGCCGGTGTCCGGCCCGTGCTGCTGGATCGGAACGGCGGGCTGGAAAGCGACGGCACCGCGCGCATCCGCGGCCTCGGCGAGTTGATGAGCCTGCTGTAGTCGTCTAAATGATGACGTAACGGGTACGTCGGTGCTTCGAGCAGTTTTGACACACCCGCTTCGCGGGAACGCACCAACCTGACACACGACCGGAGGTAGGATCATGGCGATCATCGACGCGGACGCACACGTGCTGGAGACCAACAAGACCTGGGAGTACATGGAGGGCGCGGAGAAGGCCTACCGCCCCCAGATCGTATCCGCCCAGAACGGCACGGGCGACGAAGGCGAATACTGGCTGGTGGACGGCCGGCTGTACATCAAGTCGGACAACGTCGGCAAGGACACGCCGGAGGAGTCCCGGGAGATGGCGGACGTCTCCTCCCGGCTGCGCCACATGGACGAGATGGGGGTGGCCATCCAGGTGCTCTACCCCACCATCTTCCTGCGCCCGGTGACGGACAAGCCCGAGGTGGAGATGGCGCTCTTCAAGAGCTACAACCGCTGGCTGTGCGACATCTGGAAGCAGGGCCAGGATCGCCTGCGCTGGGTCGCGACCCTGCCGCTGCTGAGCATGGACGAGTCGCTGAAGGAGCTCGACTTCGTGCTCCAGCACGGCGCCTGCGGCGTATTCGTCCCGGGCCTGATCGGCGACCGGCGCCTGAGCGACCCTTACTTCACGCCGCTCTACGAGGCGCTGAGCGATGCCGATATCCCCCTTTGCGTGCACTCCGCCACGGGCAGCTTCACCCAGCACGACCTCTTCTACGACGAGCCCGGCTTCAACAAGTTCAAGCTTGCGGTGGTGGGATCGTTCCACTCGGTGATCTGGGACCGGATTCCGGAGAGGTTTCCGAGACTCCGGATCGGCTTCATCGAGGTGAGCGCCCAGTGGGTCCCGTACGTGTTCCATGACCTCGCCAAGCGCTTCCGCCAGAAGCGCGGCGTCGAGCTGTCGCGCGGCTACATGAAGGACAACCGCATCTACGTGGCCTGCCAGACCGACGACGACCTGGACTACGTGCTCGAATACACCGGCGACGACACCATCGTCATCGGCACCGACTACGGCCACAACGACACCTCCAGCGAAATCGAGGCGCTGCAGAAGCTCCAGGACGACGGCAAGGTGAGTCGCGAATCCGTGGCCAAGATCCTCGACGACAACCCGCGGGCGCTTTACGGCTTCTAGAACTCCAGAATCATGGCGGATCATCAATTGAAATACGTCGGCGCCAACACCCGCCGGGTGGACGGCCACGATAAGGTCACGGGGCGGGCCAAGTACACCGGCGACCTGGAAATCCCCGGCATGCTGTACGGCCACGTGCTGCGCAGTCACCATGCGCACGCGCGCATCGTGAGCATCGACGCGAGCGCGGCGGAGCGGCTGCCGGGCGTCGCCGGGGTGCTCACCGGACGGGACGTGGACGACCTCGACCCCCACTACGGCGGCCGTCCGCTCATCGCGCTGGAGCGGGTGCGCTACGTGGGCGAGCCCGTGGCCGTGGTGGCCGCGGACGATCCGCTGACCGCCGAACAAGCCGCGGCCCTGGTGCAGGTCACGTACGAGGAGCTGCCCGCGGCGGTGGGGCTCGACGCCGCGCTGGCGCCGGACGCGGCGCGCGTGCACGAGGACCGGGAAGGCAACATCTGCGCCCACGAGAAGGTGCGGCGCGGCGACATCTCCCAAGGGTTCGCGGAGTCGGACCGGATCTTCGAGCACCACTTCACCTTCCCGATGATCTACCACTACTCCATGGAGCCCCACGGGGTCATCGCCGACTACCGCGACGACGGCATCACCCTGTGGTCGTCGGCGCAGCACCCGTTCCTGGTGCAGGCGGACCTGGCGCGCATCTTCGGGTTCCCCGACAGCAAGGTGAGCCTCAACGTGCCCTACCTGGGGGGCGGCTTCGGCGGCAAATCCTACGCCAAGATCGAGCCGCTGGTGGTGGCGGCCTCACGCAAGGTGAAGCGCCCGGTGCGGGTGTGCCTGTCGGTGTCGGAAGCGATGGTGACGGTCCGGCGGCACAGCGCCAAGGTGCGCGTCAAGACCGGCGTGAAGGACGACGGCACGATCATGGCGCGGGAGGCGGAGATCTATCTGGACACCGGCGCCTACATGGACAACGGCCCGCAGGTGGCCACGCGCGCCGCCACCCGTGTCCTCGGCCCCTACCGCATCCCGCACATCCACACCGACGCCTACGCGGTCTACACCCACGCCGGCGGCGCCGGCTCGTTCCGATCCATCGGCGGCCCGCAGTCCATCTTCGCGGGCGAGAGCCAAGTGAACATGATCGCGGCGAGCCTGGGCATGGACCCGGCGGAGCTGCGTCTCAAGAACCTGCTCAAGCGCGGCGAGGAGTTGCGCCCGGGTCTGCGGCCCCTGGACGTGAACCTGGCCGGGACCCTGAAGCGCCTGGTGAGCGCAAGCCGCTGGAAGGCGCGTTCGAGAAAAGCCGGCGCGCCCGTGGGCCTCGCCTGCGGCATGACCAACGCCGGCGGCCAGCCCATCACGGTGGCCATGGTGCGGCTCCAGGCCGACGGCGCCGCCACCATCATGGCCGGCAGCACGGAGATGGGACAGGGCGTGCGCACGGTGCTGTCCCAGTTCGTGGGGGAAGAGCTGCAACTGCCGCTGGAACGCATCCGCATGTCCGGCGCGGACACCGCCATCACGCCCTACGACCGCTCCACCGGCTCCAGCCGCTCCACCACGCTCATGGGGCGGGCGGTGCAGCAGGCCGCGCGCGACGTGAAGCGCCAGCTCCTCAAGATCGGCGCCGCGGCGTTCGGCGTGCCCGCCAAGGAGATCCGGCTGATGGACGGGGCCTTGCTGTGCGGCGAGGCGCGCATGTCCTTCGCCGAGGCGCTGGAGAAACGTTTCGGCGCCGCCGCCGGCGAGTTGATCGGCACCGGCACCGTCGGACCCGAGATCATCAACGACGTCCTGCCGGTGGTGTGGGAAGTGGGCATGGGCACGGTGGAGCTGGACATCGACCGCGACACCGGCGCGGTCTCGGTGACCGACTACCTGTCGGTTGCCGACGTCGGCAAGGCCATCAACCCCATCCAGTGCGAAGGCCAGGAAGAAGGCGCCGCCATGATGGGCCTGGGACACGCGCTGTTCGAGGAGATGATCTACGAGGGCGGCCAGCTCGTGAACTCGAACCTGGTGGACTACCGGATCCCCTCCTTCACCGACATGCCCCGGGGCTTCCACACGGTGCTGGTGGAGAACGGCGACGGCCTCGGCCCCTACGGCAGCCGCGGCATGGGCGAAGGCGGCATCTTCTCGGTGGCGCCAGCCATCACCGGCGCGCTGACGCACGCCACCGGGGTGCAGTTCTGCGACCTGCCGCTCACCCCCGAGCGCGTCTGGCGCGCGCTGCGCAGCGCCGGAGGAACGGACGGGGCATGAAAATTCGGGATCGTTTCGGTCAGGAAAGCCCGCTCTTCTCCTTCGAGTTCTTCCCTCCCAAGGACGACCAGGGCGTCGACGCGCTGTTCGAGACCGTCGCCAACCTGAAACCCCTGGGGCCGGCTTTCGTGTCCGTCACCTACGGCGCCGGCGGCAGCACCCGCGAGAAGACCATCGCCATCACCCGGCGCATCAAGCGGGAGACCGGCATCGAAGCCATGGCGCACCTGACTTGCGTGGGCCACGGACGCGACGAGATCGCGGCGCTGCTGGACGAGTACGAGGCCGCGGGCATCGAGAACATCATGGCGCTGCGCGGCGACCCGCCGCGCGGCGAAACGACGTTCACGCCCCATCCGCAGGGCTTCTCCCACGCCGACCAGCTCATCGCCTTCATCCGGGAACGCAAGGACTTCTGCCTCGGCGGCGCCGGCTATCCGGAGACGCATCCGGAAGCGCCGAGCCGTGAGGCCGACCTGCAAAACCTCAAGCGCAAGATCGAGGCCGGCTGCGACTTCGTGGTCACCCAGCTCTTCTTCGACGAGCGCGACTACTTCGACTTCGTCGCACGCGCCCGGGCGGCGGGCATCGACACCCCCATCGTCCCCGGCATCATGCCCGTCACCAACACCGCCCAGATCAAGCGCTTCACGCAGATGTGCGGCGCCACCATCCCCGCACCCTTGCTGGCAAAGCTCGAGGCGGCGGCCGGCGACGCCCAGGCGGTCGCCCAGGTGGGCGTCGAGCACGCCACGCGCCAGTGCCGCGCCCTGCTCGACGGCGGCGCCCCCGGCATCCACTTCTACACCCTCAACCGCTCCCTCTCCACGCGAAGGATCCTCGGCAACCTGCAGGAGCCGTAACCGGCCCGCGGAAACCACGAAAAAAGGGCCGGGAGCATCAAGCCCCCGGCCCTTTCCTTTACAGCCGCGAACGAAGCGCTACGCCTCGATGACGTGGCGCCACTTGTCGAACACCTTCTTCTTGAGTTCCGGCGTGGACTCGGCCACGGGCGGGAAGTCCTTCATCCACTCGAAGGGCCGGGTGGCGTCGATGATGGCGCGGGAGTTGAAGCCCTTCTTGCCCGGCTCGATGCGCGGGTCGAGGGGACCGCTCCAGCAGCGCCGCAGGATGTCGATGGAGTCCACCGGATCGGAACGGGTGGCCAAGGCCCAGAGCACGTCGAAGGTCTTGGTGGGGTCGATGTCCTCGTCCACCACGATGACGTAACGTCCGAGGTAGGCGCCCGCGTGCACCTGCGAGGCCACGAAGCCGGCTTGGCGCGCGTGGCCCGGATAGCGCTGCTTGATGGAGATGATGTTCAGCAGACGGCCGCCGCCCGCCTCGTGGCACCACACGCCCTTGACGTCGGGCACGCCGGCCTTCTCCACCTGGTCCCAGATGAGGGCGGCCTTCACCATGCACTTGGCGATGGAGTAGTCCGAAGGCGGACGCCCGGGCCGGGCGGCGGTGAGGATCGGATCGTTGCGGTGGTAGATGCGCTCCACCCGGATCAGCGGCTCGGGGCGGCTGTTGCTGGCATAGTAGCCGGTCCACTCGCCGAACGGCCCTTCCGTCTTCCGTTCGTTGGGGTCCATGTAGCCCTCGATGACGATCTCGGCGTGGGCCGGGAACGGCAGTCCGGTGATCTCGCCGTTGATGACATCGATGGGGTGCCCCTTGAGCCCGCCGGCGTAGTCGTACTCGGACACGCCGTAGTCCACCTCGTTGCCGGACACCATGAACAGCACCGGGTCCTGGCCGACGCACACGATGACCGGGCACTTCTCGCCCCGGTCGAACCACTTGTCACGCTGGATGCGGCCGTGCTTTCCGGGCGAGATGTACACGTTCATGCTCTTCTCGTCCTGCACCATGCCGCGGTAGGTGCCGAAGTTGACCCAACCCTCGTCCGGGTCCTTGGTCACGACCAGGCAACCCGTGCCGATGTAGCGCCCGCCGTCCAGCTCGTGGACGAACGGCACCGGGAACTTGAGCAGGTTGATGTCCTCGCCCTTGAGCACGTTCTCCATCACCGGGCCGGTTTCCACCACATTGTGAGGAATCGGGTTGTGCTCCGAGATCTTCGTACGGGTGGCCCGCACGAGGTCCAGGTCGGTGTAATCGAGGGGCAGGCCCAGCGCCAGCGCCATGCGCTTGAACGAGGCGTTCTGCGCGAACAGCACCCGGAAACCCTCGGGATAATCCTTGATCTTGTCGTAGAGGACGGCGGGAACCGGTCCGCTGCTCCCCTGGGCGATGAGCTCGGAGAGCGTTCCCATCTCCAGGTTCCAGTCGACCCCGTCGACCCTCTTCAACTGTCCGAAGGCCTCCACGATCTGCAGCCACTCCCGCAAATCGGTGTAGCTGGGGGTACCCTCGGCTCTGAGCTCTTTCTCGGCGATTTTGGTTGCCTCTACTGCGGCCATAGAATACTGGCTCCTTCCTTCAATTTTCTGGTGTCATTCCAAGGCGGTATCTCAATGTTTATAGCGGTCCGCGCCGAATATTGCCAACGCGCGACTAGTCCCCCAACATGGTGTCGTCCATGCCCTCGGTGTCGTCCGCGGGCAGTCCGTTGCAGTTGTCGGGGTCGAGAGTCAGATAGACCTCGTTGCCGATGGGGACCGCGGCGGACGGATGGGTATGCACGCGGATCAACTGCTCCCGCACCTTGACCTGGCAGTGATACGCATCGCCCATGAAAACGGCGTCGTGGAGCTTCCCGTGCAGCACGTTCTGGCTCTGGGCCGGCGCCACCGCCCCCACGGTGATGTTTTCCGGGCGGATGGAGATCGCCGCGCTGGCGCCCTTGTCCATGGGCACCGCGGGAACGAACTCAAGCATGCCGAACTCGGTATCCAACCGGCTCGGGTGGGAGTTGGCGCCCACCTCCGCGACCTTGCCGTTGATGAGGTTGGTCAGGCCCAGGAACGTGGCGGTGAACTTGCGCTTGGGCCTGGCATAGAGCTGGTGGGGCTCCCCCACCTCGATCAGCTTGCCGCCGTGCATGACCGCGATCTGGTCCGAGATGGCCAAGGCCTCGGCCTGGTCGTGGGTGACGTAGATGGTGGTGATGTTCACGCGCCGCTGCAGCGCCTTGATCTCGTAGCGCATCTGCTCCCGCAGTTTGGCGTCCAGGTTGCTGAGCGGCTCGTCCAGGAGCATGACCTTGGGCTCGTTGATCAGCGCCCGGGCGAAGGCCACCCGCTGCTGCTGCCCACCCGAGAGCTTGGGCGCCGGCCGGTCTTCCAGGCCCGCGAGGCCAACGACCTTGAGCACGTCTTCCACACGGCTGCGAATCTCGGCCTTGGGACGGCGTTGGATGGTCAGGGGATAGCCTACGTTCTCCGCCACCGTCATGTGCGGCCAGATGGCGTAGGACTGGAACACCATGCCGATGGGACGGTGGTTGGGGGGCACGTAGGCGCCGCCAGCGGAGTTGAACACCGCCTTGTCATCGATGTCGATGACGCCGCTCTCCGGCCGCTCGAGCCCGGCCACGCAGCGCAGCGTGGTAGTCTTGCCGCAGCCGCTGGGACCCAGGAACGTGTAAAGGGAGCCCTCCGGGATGCGCAGCGAGACGCCTTTCAGAACGTGAACCCTCTCCGGCCCTTCTCCGAAGAACTTCTCGAGGTTCTGGATTTCGACCATGACTCTGTCATCGCTCAACGGCAACCTCCGTTCGCAGGCCGTGCCACCGGGAGGATCGACGATCGAACGCCCCACGCGCACCACCCCGTCACTGGAATGAGCCACCTATCGCACACACGACCGGCGATTTCAACATCAAACGGCGAAGCCCCGCAGGCTTGATTTCACGCCCGATTTTTCCTAACAAACACCTTTCACGCGGACAGTTCCGGCGCCGCCGACCCACGGCGGAACCCCCCTCTACCCGCGCGCGTCGCGTCCGTTCGTACGGCACGCCCAATGCGAAGGGAGCATCCATGAAGGCAGATCTCGTGATCAAGAACGGCACCGTCGTGACCCCCGAGTCCACGTTCGACGGTGGTGTGGCGATCCACGAAGGGAAGTTCGTGGCCATCGGCACCAACGCTTCGCTCCCGGAGGGGACCGAGGAGATCGACGCCACCGGCAAGCACATCCTTCCCGGGCTGATCGACGCCCACGTGCACTTCCGCGAACCCGGCATGACCCACAAGGAAGACTTCGGCACGGGTTCGCGCGCGGCCATCGCCGGCGGCATCACCTGCGTGGTGGACATGCCCAACACGATCCCGCCGGTGACCCATCCCGAGCAGGTGGAGGAGAAGAAGAAGCTGGCGGAGGAAAAGTCGCTGGTGGACTTCGCGCTCCTGGGCGTGGTGGTGCAGACCAACGCCGACCAGATCCTGCCCATGGCCCGGGTGGGCGCGGTGGGCTACAAGATCTTCTTCGGCGAGACCATCGGCAACCTGCCCTTCCCCGACGACGGCGTGTGCCAGGACGTGTTCCGGAACATCACCGAGTCGCGGCTGCCGCTGTGCATCCACGCCGAGAACCGGCAGATCATGTACCACCACCTGAACCGCATCAAGGAGGAAGGCAAGACCGACCCGGTGAACTGGGAATCCACCCGCCCGTACATCTGCGAGGCGGAGTCGGTGCACCACGCCCTCTTCTTCGCCGAGACCTTCGGTACCAAGATGCACGTGCTGCACATGAGTTCCAAGCAGGCCGCCGGCATGGTGCGGGACGCCAAGGCGCGCGGGCTGCGCATCACCGCCGAGACCGGCCCGCACTACCTTCTGCGGGAACCCAAGGACATGGACAAGGCGGGCCCGCTTCTCAAGATGAACCCGCCCGTGCGCACCCGCGACCACGGCGAGGCGCTGTGGGACGGCCTGCTCAACGGCTACGTCGACATGATCGCCACGGACCACTCGCCCCACACCCTGGAGGAGAAGGGCGCGGACGTTGACGGCAACATGCTGAAACCCGCCATCTGGGAATGCATTTCGGGTTTCTGTGGCGTGGAGACCGGTGTCCCGCTGATGCTCACGGAGGTCAACAAGGGCCGCATGACTCTCAACCATTACGTGAAATTGGCATCGGAGAACCCCGCGAAAGTCTGGCAGCTTTATCCCCAGAAAGGCGCTCTCCGGGTAGGCTCCGACGGCGACGTGACCATCGTGGATATGGACAAGGAAGGCGCCATCGACATCCACAAGCTGCACAGCAAGAACAACCCCTCGCCGTGGCACGGCTGGAAGATCAAGGGCATGCCCGTGACCGCCATCGTGCGCGGCCACGTGCAGATGCAGGACGGCGAGCCGGTGGGCGGGCCCATCGGCCGCATGGTGTACCCGGTACCGGACTGAGGCAGGGACAAGGAAAAGAATGAAGCGCACCGAACCACTCGAATTCCACCAACCCACGAGCCTCGCGGAGGCCACCCGGATCATGCTCGACGGCGGCCCCGGGGGCTACTTCCTGGCGGGCGGCACCGACTTGGTCATCGCCATGAAGGAAAAGGGGCTGGTGCCCCGGTACGTCGTGGACCTGAAACGCATACCGTCGCTTTCGGGAATCCGCGAGGAGGACGACGGCGGCATCACCATCGGCGCCCTCACCACCCTGCGCGCGGTGGAGATTTCCCCGCTCATCGTCGAACGCTACCCGTTCCTGGCCCAGAGCGCCGCGGAGGTGGGCTCCATCCAGATCCGCAACCGCGCCACCATCGGCGGCAACATGGCCAACGCCACGCCGTCGGCGGACGTGGCGCCGGCGCTGCTGGCCCTGGACGCCAGGGCCACGCTGATGGGCGCCGGCGGCGAGCGGACCATGGACCTCAAGGACTTCTTTCGCGGGCCCGGGCAGACCGTGGCCGAGCCTGGAGAGATCCTCACCGAGTTGCAGATTCCGCCGCGGGACCCGGGTCTCGTGGGCGAGTACATCAAGTTCTCGCCGCGGGACATGATGGACCTGGCCTACATCGGCGTGGCCGTCACCCTGGTGCTGGCTGAAGCCGACCGGCGCTGTGAGTCCGTCGCCATCGCCCTCGGGGCCGTCTCCCCTACTCCGATGCGTGCCCCAGGCGCCGAAGCCGTGGTCCAGGGGCAGGTGTTGACGGAAGAGCTGGCGGAGGAAGCGGGCCGCAAGGCAGCCGATGAATGCAGCCCCATCAGCGACGTGCGTTCGTCCGCCGATTACCGCCGTGCCATGGTGCGGGTGAACACCAAGCGCGCGCTTCTCAACGCCGCCGCGGGCGGCGGCCCGGTGCCGTGGACCAGCCGGCGCGACCGGCGCTATGGATAGGAGCTACCGATCTCATGAGCCAACCCATTGAATTTACCTTGAACGGAACGGCGACGTCGGTGGACGCGCCGGCGCACCGCCTGCTGCTGGACCTGTTGCGGGACGAGATCGGCATGACCGGCACGAAGGAAGGCTGCGGCACCGGCGACTGCGGTGCGTGCACGGTGTACCTCAACGGCAAGCCCGTGAACTCGTGCCTGGTGCTCACGGGCGAGTTGGCGGGGGCCGACATCGTCACCATCGAGGGGCTGAAGGAAGGCGACGCCTACCACCCCATCCAGGCCGCCTTCATCGAGGACGGCGGCGCCCAGTGCGGCTACTGCACCCCGGGCATGCTGATGATGGCCAAGTCGTTCCTGGAAGAGAACCCCAACCCGACGGACGACGAAATCCGCTTCGCCCTGTCGGGCAACCTGTGCCGCTGCACCGGCTACGTAAAGATCGTCGAGGCGGTGCAGGACGCGGCCGCCGAGCTGCGGCGCCGCGCCGCCGAGGGACCGAACAATGGATGATCTCAAGGTAGTCGGCCGTCCCGTCACCCGGGTCGACGTCGACGAGAAGGTCACCGGAACCGCCACCTACGGCTACGACCTGGTGCTGCCGGACATGCTGCACGGCAAGGTGCTGTTCAGCACCCGGGCGCACGCGCGCATCGTCCGCATCGACCTGGAGAAGGCGCGCCAACACCCGGGCGTGGTGGCGGCCATCTCCGGCGCCGACACGCCCTGGACCCACGGCGAGTCCATCAAGGACAAGCCCTTCCTGGCCCAGGGCAAGGTGCGCTACATCGGCGAGCCCGTGGCCGCCGTGGCCGCGGTGGACGAAGACACGGCCCAGGAGGCGCTCAAGCTCATCGAGGTGGAGTACGAGGACCTGCCCGCCTACTTCACCCCCGAGGACGCCTGCCAGCCCGGCGCCGTGGCCATTCACGAGGAGTTCGAGAGCTACCGCAAGGCGCCCTTCATCGTCGGCGCGCCCATGCCCAACGTGTGCGAGCACTTCAAGCTGCGCACCGGCGACACCGCCGAGGGTTTCAGGCAGTCGGACATGGTGTTGGAGGAAAAGTACTACGTGCCGATCATCCAGCACGCCGCCATGGAGCCCCATTCGGCCCATGCCCAGGTGGACCCCGAAACCGGACGGGTCACCGTGTGGGTGGCCAACGACGCGCCCTTCCGGGCGCTCACGGAAGTGTCCGAGGCCCTGGGCCTGCCGCAGGAACAGATCCGCCTCATCAACCCGCTCCAGGGTGGCGGCTTCGGCTCCAAGGGCGGGCTCAAGCTCGAGCCCATCGCCATGGGCCTGGCGTTCCAAACCGGCGGGCGGCCGGTGCGGCTGAAGTTCAATCGCGAGGAGACCTTCATCTCGACGCTGGTGCGGCACGAGGCCACCGTGCACATCAAGAGCGGGGTCAAGAACGACGGCACGCTCATGGCCCGGCACATGACGCTCTACTGGGGCGGCGGCGCATACGCCGAGAAGAGCCCCACGGTGTGCATCCGGGGCAGCCTCCCCTCCCCCGGCCCCTACCGCATCCCCCACGTGCACGTGGACGGCTACGCGGTTTACACCAACAAGCCCGTGGCAGGCGCCTTTCGCGGCTACGGCATCCCTCAGGGCGCCTGGGCCACCGAGCAGCACATGGACGAGCTGGCGCGCCGGCTCGCCATGGACCCCCTCGAGTTCCGCCTCAAGAACGTCTTCGTGGACGGCGACATGGCCTACTGGGGCGAACAACTGCACAGCGTCGGCCTCACCGAGACCCTGACCAAGGCGGCGGCGGCCATCG
Organism: Deltaproteobacteria bacterium; assembly: GCA_026712905.1. Lineage (NCBI taxonomy): Bacteria > Pseudomonadati > Myxococcota > Myxococcia > Deltaproteobacteria bacterium. The sequence continues at coordinate 61,657 of JAPOPM010000021.1, read as the reverse complement.
ACTGGGGCAAGCCCAAGCCGGCAGGAGTCGGCCGCGGCCTGGCCTGCATCTCCAAACCCACCCGTTCGCCCACCACCTCGAAGGCGGGCGTGCTCGTGGACGCGGACAACCGGGTGACCGTGCTGGCCGGCACGGTGGAGATCGGACAAGGCAGCAACACGATTCTCTCGCAGGTGGCCGCCGAAGAATTGCGGATACCCATCGAGCAGGTGCAGGTGGCGCCCCTGGACACCGACGCCATCCCCTTCGACGCCTCCACCACGTCCAGCCGCAGCACCTACCACATGGGCAACGCCGTGCGCGGAGCCGCCATCCACGCGCGCGAGCAGCTCCTGGAAATGGCCGGACCCGCGCTCGAAGGCAAGCAGGAAGAGCTGGTGGCGGCCGACGGCAAGGTGCGCCTCAAGGACAACGAGGACATGGCCCTGACCTACGGCGAACTGATCCGGCGGCGCCTGGGAACCGACGCGGTGGTACGCGGGGACGCCTCCTACACCTACGAGATCGGCAAGGACCTCGATCTGGAGACCGGCCACAGCGACCACGCGTCGGCCTTCTACATGTACGCCACCCAGGCCGCGGAGGCCTCGGTGGACGAGGAGACCGGCCGGGTTCGGCTGCACCGGGTGTCGGCGGCTCACGACGTGGGCAAGGCCATCAACCCGCTCAACTGCGCGGCGCAGATCGAGGGCGGCGTCGCCCAGGGCATCGGCTCCGCGCTCCACGAGAACCTGGTCATCGACGAGACCGGCAAGGTGCGCAACCCCTCGTTCCTGGACTACCACCTGGTCACGTCGGTGGACGTGCCCGAGATCATTCCCATCGTCGTCGAGTGCGCCGAGCCCGAGGGCCCCTACGGCGCCAAGGGACTCGGGGAACCGGGGCTGGCGCCGACCCCCGCGGCCATCGGCAACGCCGTGGCGGACGCGATCAAGTCGCGCATCCGGGACCTGCCGCTGACCCCGGAACGCGTCTTCTGGGCGCTGGAGGAGCGCGACCGGAAGTAGCACGCCGGCACGGACCCGCACGGAGGCTGTCATGGCCAAGATACCCGTCGTCATCCTCACGGGCTTTCTCGGAGCGGGCAAGACCACCCTGCTGAACCGCATCCTCACCGCGCCCCACGGCCACCGCATCGCCGTGGTCATCAACGAGTTCGGCGAGGTGGGCATCGACCACCACCTCATCGTCGCATCGGAAGAAGAGATCTTCCAGATGAACAACGGCTGCATCTGCTGCACGGTCCAGGGCGACCTGCTGCGGGTGCTGCTGCAGCTCCTGGAGCGGCGCCGCGACTTCGACTACCTGGTGGTGGAGACCTCGGGGCTCGCGGACCCGACGGTCATCGTGCAGACGCTGCTGCTGGACGAGCGCATCCGCCTGGACTTCGAGCTCCAGGCGGTGGTGACCGTGGTGGACGGCCTGCACATCGAGCAACAGCTCGCCGCCCAGCACGAGGCGCGGGAGCAGATCGCCTGCGCCGACGCCATCCTGCTCAACAAGACCGACCTCATCACCCCGGAAGAAGCGGATGACCTGACCGCCAGGCTCGGGGAGATGAACCCCACGGCCCGCGTCACCCCCACCCGGAACGCCGAAGTGGATATCGGCGAGCTATTGGAGATGCGCGCCTTCGACCTGGAGGCCAAGCGGGAAGCCGTGCGCAACGGCCATCACCACGAGCACCAGCCCTCGGTCAAGACCGTCTCCTTCGTGCAGCCCGGAGACCTCAACAAGACTCGCCTCAGCCACTGGTTCCGCGGGGTGCTGGCGAAGAAGGGACCCGACATCCTGCGTATGAAGGGCATCCTCAACATGTACGGCGACTCGCACCAGTTCGTGTTCCACGGGGTGCACAGCATGTTCGAGGGGCGGCTCGGACGGGAGTGGGAGGACGGCGAGGAACGGCTCAACCGGCTGGTGTTCATCGGCCGGGACCTGGACGGGGAGGAGCTGCAAGGCGGCCTCAGGACCTGCCTCCGCTCCGAGGACGAGGCCCCCGCCGACGGCGAACTCGACATCTACCGCGACGTCTCCTCCCTCACCCTCGACCAGATCCGCGTGTGGGTGACGCAGGCTCTGGAGTTCCCGTCCAAGACCCCCATCACCATCAAGGAGGTCCCTTGCGTGAAGCCGGACTGCCCTCCCATCGAGACCGCCATCATGGTCTTCCTGAAGAACGAGCCGCCGCGCTTCTACAAGATCCAGAAGACCATCAACGAGGTCAACTTCGACAGCGTCTACAACCTGATCGAGAATCCGATGCCGTGCTGCTAGTGTGGTGTTGGTCCTGACGGCGTTCAGCCCGTCTTGATTCCCATGCGCTCATTTAACGCGCCGACGGCCTCGCGCAGATAGTTGACGTCCCGCCGCAGTTCCCGAACGTCCTCGCGCGTTTCACGGAAGCGCCGGTCCATGTCGGCACGCGACTGTTTGAACCCAGCCATTGTAAGGGCGCCGCCCGCTGCCCCGACCATGATCACGGATATGATGATGCTGATTGTCTCTACGTTCATTGCTCCCCGCTCCTTCGTCAGCGTTCGCGGTCACGCGCTCTTCCACTACCCCCTCATCATGATCCATCGGCCAGGTTCGCTGAAAACTTTAATGATTCTTCCAGATAAACACAACAAGACGCGGCTCAGCACACCCCAGCCGCTACAGATCGCGCCGACCGTCGAGGGCTTCGCCCAGGGTGCCGGCGTCGGTGTATTCGATCTCGCCTCCGATGGGGAGGCCGCGGGCGATGCGGGTGATGCGGATGCCCAGGGGCTTGATCATCTTGGCGAGGTAGAGGGCGGTGGCGTCTCCCGCCCGGGTGGCGTTGGTGGCGGCGATGACTTCGGCGGGAGGGTTGGCGCGGAGCCGCGTCATGAGCTCCTTGATCTTGAGGGCGTCCGGACCGACGCCGTTCAGCGGGAAGATGGCGCCGTGAAGCACGTGGTAGAGGCCCTTGTACTCGGCGGAGCGTTCCACCGCCATCAGGTCCGAAGGCTCCTCGACGACGCAGATGATGGAGGTGTCGCGGGCCGGGTCGCGGCACACCCTGCACGGGACCACTTCTTCCCCTCCCGGCGGGATCTCGCTCAGCCCGAAGCACTGGGGACAGAGGCCCATCTCCTGCTTGAGCTTCTCCATGCTGCCGGACAGGGCCAGCACCGCTTCCTTACGCTCCTTCAGCAGGTGAAAGGCGAGCCTCCCGGCGGTCTTCTCGCCGATGCCGGGCAGCTTGGACAACTGCTCGATGACCCGGGCCAGCGGTGCCGGGTAACCGGTCATGGAGTGATTCCGGGAATCTTGAAGCCCCCGGTGAGCTTACTCATTTCCTCCGAGGCCATCTCGCGGGCTCGCCGGAGGCCCTCGTTGACCGCTGCCCGCACCAAGTCCTCCAGCATCTCCACTTCCTCGGGATCGATGACGGCGGGGTCCACCTTGATGGAAACTAGCATGAACTGGCCGTTGACCGTGACCCGCACCATGCCGCCGCCGCTGGAGGCCTCCACGGTCTTCTTGGCAAGCTCCTCCTGGATCTTCGCGAGCTTCGCCTGCATTTCCTGGGCCTGCTTCATCAGCCCGCCCATGCCGCCCAAACCCTGACTCATGAGACCACTCCCTTCACGGTACCCTACTTGACCGAACCACCAAAAATCCGCAATGCCTCGCCGACGATGTCCACCGTGCTGCCATCGTCACCGTCCGGGACTGTCTCGGTGCCGCCCTGCCCGCCCGAATCCGCCACCACCACGACGGACATCGGGCGCTCGAAAAAGCGTGCCAGGAACCCTTCGAGCAACGTTATCGCCTCCCTGTCTCCAAGATACCGCAGATGAAAGCCCCCTTCGAGTCCCAGCCTCACGCTGTCGCCCGAAAGTTCCAGCATTCTGGCTCGATGCAGGGAGGCGCCCAGCATGGGCTCCTCGGCGTTGACGAATTCCACGAACCCCTTCCAGCCGGCAGGGGTCGGTTCAGCGGGCTGGGCCTCGCCCGCCGGCGGCGGCGCGGGCGTGGCCGTTTCTCCGGCGCTACGGTCCGGCGGTGTCCCCGGGTCGGATGGCGCCTCGACGTGCGATGGCGGTGCCTCCGCGTGGATGGGCGGCTCGTCGGTGTGGATCGGCAGTTCGTCTTGATGGATGGGCGGTGCCTCGGCACGCGCCGGCGCCGCATCCTGAACCGGTGTGGCGGCTTCGGGCGGCGGCGCATCCTGGGACGGAGCCGCGGCCTGACGCGGAGCCTCCTCACGGGACGCTGCTCTGCCCGGTGGCGTAGCGCCTCCAGCCGGTCCCTTCCCTCGTTCAACCGAACCGTCGGACTGGGCAGGCTCCTCGGCGTCGAGCTTCCGCTCCAGCCGCCGCAGCTCGTCGATGGCGTCGGCGATGTTCACGGTGCGCGGCAGCGTCGCCACCCGTACCAGGGAGACTTCGAGATCGAACCGCGGATAGGGCGACCGGGACACGGTGTCGTCACCCTGCACCACGAAGCGATAGAAGTTGATGAGGGTCTCGGGATCGACGTCCCGAGCCTGCTCGCGCAGCAAAGCCATTTCCTCGGCCGTGAGGTCCATGAGCCGCCGCGACCCCGCCAACGGGCCGGCCTCCGGCGTCCCCGCCCGCGCATCCATCAAGCGTAGCACCAGGAGGTTGCGGAAATGTTCCACCAGCTCTCGCGACAACGCGGCCAGGTCCACTCCATGGGTGGCCACCTCCGCCACCAGGTCGAGACACGCCGCGGCGTTGCCGGCGATGATCGCCGCGGAGATCTCGTACAGCACACGCCGCTCGGCCACCCCCAGAATGTCCCGCAAGAGAGGCTCGTCCACGGCCCCGTCCGCTTCCGGGTCGGCGAACGACAGCACCTGCTCAAGGAGCGACTGGGCGTCGCGCATGCTGCCCTGGGCCGCGCGGCTCAGGAGCGTCAACGCGCCGTCGGTGATGTTCAGCCCCTCGACCTCCGCGATTTGCCGCAGCCGCTCGTGGATGTCCTGAACCCCGATGCGGCGAAAGTCGAAGCGCTGGCAGCGCGACAGGATGGTCTCCGGAAGGCGGTGGACCTCGGTGGTGGCAAGGATGAACTTGGCGAAGGGCGGCGGCTCCTCCAGGGTCTTGAGGAGCGCGTTGAAAGCGTCCTTGGTGACTTGGTGCACCTCATCGATGATGTACACCTTGAAGCGTGCCGCCGCCGGCTGGTAGCGCACGTTCTCGATGATCTGCCGCACCTCGTCGATGCCCCGGTTCGAGGCGCCGTCGATCTCATAAACGTCGAGGGAGCGCGCGTCGCCGATCTCCCGGCAGCGCGGGCACTCGTTGCATGGCGTCGGCGTAGGCCCGTCCACGCAGTTCAATGCCTTGGCCAGGATGCGCGCGGCGCTGGTCTTGCCCACGCCGCGCACTCCGGTGAACAGATAGCAATGGGCGATACGCTCGCTCTGGATGGCGTTGGTGAGGACGCGTGCGATGTGCTGTTGCCCGACCATGTCCGCAAGACTCTGCGGACGCCACTTGCGCGCCAGGACAAGGTAGGACATGACTCTTCAGCACCGCTCCGGGTGCCCGCGGCAGGCTTTCGAGGCACCCCTCAGAAAGTGACCGACCCGCCGCGCCTCCGCGACGGAACCCGCTCGCGCGGCGGAATGCTCATTGCCGACAGCCAGGCTTCCCCGTGGCACAGGGGCGGTCCGCTACCGCTGCTTCCTTCCGGACCTGACGGGGTTTGCGGGACCCACTTGCACGGGACCCGACTGCCAGCAATCAACATCCTCCACGCGCTCCATGTTCACTGAGCGGGGACCTGTGTTTAGCAAATTCTACGGGCCACGACCAGCAGTTTGAGCCCTGTCCATCAAAAGAGGGGAGAGCACGTGTCTTCGTGATCCGTTCTTGCTTGGCTGGAAATCAGGTGGCGGAGAGGGAGGGATTCGAACCCCCGTTACCCGTAGGTAAACCTGATTTCGAGTCAGGCGCCTTCAACCGGACTCGGCCACCTCTCCGCGGTTGGATCACTAGCGTAGCATGCCCTCTGGCGGTTGGGAACTCAGGCCGCGGATTGACGGTGCCGTCGCTGAGCGGCACGCCTTCCCCTGCCCTCCCACATCAATTTGCCTCCACCGCTCATCGGTGCTAGGCGGTGGGGACACCTTTCTGGCGTCTTCCACTGCCATGACACACAGGGTCGTATATCTGCTCGGTCCCGAGCGTATCGAAGTTCGCGAAGAATCCGTGCCCGTGCCCCGCGAGGGAGAGTTGTTGGTGCGCATTCGGGCGGCTACCACCTGCGGGACGGACGTGAAGGTGTTTCGGCGCGGGGGGCATCCGCGGATGTTGCGGGTGCCGACGCCGTTCGGGCATGAGTTCGCGGGGTCGGTGGCGGCGTTGGGTCCCGGCGTGTCCGGCTACAAGCCCGGAGACCGGGTGGTGGTGGCCAACTCGGCGCCGTGCGGACGCTGTGCGTATTGTGAGGCGGGGCGGGAGAATCTTTGCCGCCACCTCGAGTATCTGAATGGCGCGTTCGCGGAGTACATCCGTATTCCCCGGCGGTTCGTCGAAGTCAGCACGTATCGTCTTGACCCGGAGCTTCCCTACGAGGTCGCCGCGCTGGTGGAGCCGGTGGCCTGTGTCATCCACGGGGTCGACGCCAGCAGGCTGGACGACGGTGCCGACGTTCTGGTCCATGGTGCGGGGCCCATCGGCCTGCTGCTTACCGCGGTGCTGGCGGTCCGCGGCCACGGCGTGGTGGCTACCGATCCCAATCCGCACCGACTCGACGTGGCGCGGGCTCTTGGAGCGCGGGACACGGTGGAAGTGGACCGCCGCACCGCCCAGAGTGAACGTCTGCGGTCCCGTTCACGGGACGGGGACGGCTTCGACTGTACCATTGACGCCACCGGCATACCCGCGGTCTGGCAGGACGCGGTGGCCTGCGTGCGCCCGGGAGGGGTGGTCAACCTGTTCGGCGGGTGCGCGCCGGGGACGACGATTCCTTTGGACACGGCTTCGGTCCACTACAACGAGCTTACCGTCATGGGCGCCTATCATCACCGGCCGGCCACGGTGGCGCGGGCGCTGGAGATGTTGAGCCGGAAGACGCTGGACCCGCGGCCCCTTCTGTCCGCCGAGGTGCCGCTTCAGGGCCTGGAGAAGGCATTGCGGTCGATGATGGCGCGGGAGGCACTGAAGGTCGTGGTGCGGCCTTGACGCAACATGCCATTGCCGCGTGTCACACCACCCGCCGCCGCAGATACGCGCTCAGGTAATCCACTCCCGTCACCAGGACGTACAGGGCGATGAGCAGCGTCAGCAGTTGCTGTTCCAGGAACAGGCTCATGGCGATGTGGATGCGCTGGCCGAGGCCGCCGGCGCCGACGAAGCCCAGCACCGCGGCCACGCGGATGTTCACCTCCCAGCGGTACAGCGTGTAGGAAATGAACTGGGGCAGCACCTGGGGCAGGATGCCGTAGAACAGGATCTGGATCTTGCCGGCGCCGGTGGACTGGAGCGACTCGACGGGTTGCAGGTCCACGTCCTCCAGCACCTCGGCGAAGAGCTTGCCGAGCACGCCGCCGGTGTGCACGCCGAGAGCCAGCACGCCCGGGAACGGGCCCAGCCCCACGAGAAAGACGAAGATCAGCGCCCACAGCATCTCCGGGATGGTGCGCAGGAAGTTCAGGATCGCCTTGGCCGCGAGGTACGGAACGCGCCGCAACGCGCCAAGGCTGCGTCGGGTTTCCATCTCGTAAAGCAGGCCCGCGTACACGAGATTGCGCGCGCCGAAAAAGGCCAGCGACAGCGCGATGACCACCGACAGCACGGTGCCGACCAGAGAGATGGCCAGGGTCTCCCAGGCGCCGGCCACGGCGTCGGCCACCACCTTGGGCGAGAGGTCCGGCGGGAAAAGGCGCTCGACGTAATCCGCGATGGCGCCGCCGCCGTCCGCGCTGAAGAGCATGCCGAGGTCGATCTCCGACCCCTGGTAGCTCCAGACGAAGAGCGCCGCCAGCAGGCTCAGGATCACATAGGTGAAGACGCGCGAGCGCGAGCGCGCCCCGGCCCGGAGCGCCCGCACCTCGTCCATCGCAGCCGCGCCTTGATTCGCCGGCGTCACAGCAGCGACCTCACCTTCGCGCTCACGTAGTCCGCCCCCGCCACCAGCGCGAAGAGGATGAGCAGCAGGGTGGTGACCTCATGGAAGTTGAACATCCGGATGGAGATCTGAATCTGCTGGCCGATGCCGCCTGCCCCCACCAATCCCAGGATGGCCGAGGTGCGCACGGCGCACTCCCAGCGGTACAGGGTGTACGAGGTGATGTTGGGCAGCACCTGCGGGAACCAGCCGTAGAAGAAGATCTGCAGCCGCCCGGCGCCGGTGGACTGGATGGCTTCCAGCGGGCGCTCGTTCACGGACTCGAAGATCTCGGAGTACACCTTGCCGAGCATGCCGCCGTAGGCCACGCCGATGGCGAGCACGCCGGGGAACGGCCCCAGGCCCACGGCGCGCACGAACATGAAGGCCCAGACGAACTCGGGGATGCAGCGGAACAGGCTGAGCAACGCCCGCGCCAGGCCGTAGAAGCAGACCTTGAGGCCGTGCCGCAGCCCGGCGTTGCGGAACTCGGTCTCGTGGAGAATGCCCTGAAAGCTGAAGGTGCTGGTGGCCAGCAGCCCCAGAGGGAAACCGATGACCACCGCGATCAGCGTACCCATGACCGAGATCTGGATGGTCTCGATGGTCGGCCGGACCATGAACTGCAGGAACTCCCAGGACAGTTCCGGCGGATACATGCCGGTGACGAACTGCCACAGGTGCTCCCGGCCCTCGGGCTCGAAGAAGATCCCCGGGGCGACCTCGGCGCGGCGCCAGCTATCGGCCAGGAGGATAAGGAAGAGCCCGCCGAAGACGTAGGGAAAAACCGATCGGGACCCCAGAGTCCGGGAAGGGAAGCTCATGGATATAGGGTCAGATCGCGACCTGCGGATGCTCCGCTTCATGGACCGCCGAGCCCGTACCGTTGACCGAAGCCGGGCCGGAGTAAAGCTCCCGCAGAAGCTCCGGGGTCACTTGGCCCGCGGCGGTGTCGAAGAGCTTCACGCCCTGCTTCATGCCCACGACCCTGGGGAAGTAGGACAGCGCCAGGTCGGTGCTGTGCAGGTTCACCATCAGGGTCTTGCGGGTCTGGTCGCTGATGGTCATGAGCAGCTTGATAATCGTTTCGGCCAGGGACGGATCCACCGACGACACGGGCTCGTCCGCCAGGATGACCTCGGGGTCCTGCATCAGCACGCGGGCGATGGCCACGCGCTGCTGCTGGCCGCCGGACAGCTCGTCCGTGCGGCTGAAGAGCTTCTCGGGGATGCCCACGTCGGCGAGCGCCCGGTGGGCGGCGTCCAGGTGGGCGGGACGCACCAGGGAGGCCAGGGAGCCCAGCAACGACCAGCCCCCAAGCCGCCCGGAGAGCACGTTGTGGACCACGCGCAGGCGCGGCACCAGGTTGTGCTGCTGGTAGATGGTGCCGATGCGGCGGCGCATCTCCCTGAGGCGCCGGCCGTACAGCTCCCGCACCTCCTCGCCGTCGATGCGCAGCCGGCCCGAGGTGGGCCGGATGGTGCAATTGAGCATGCGGAAGAGCGTGGTCTTCCCCGCGCCGCTAGGTCCGATGAGGGCCACCCGCTCGCCCTGGGCCACCGTCAGGTCGAACCCTTCCAGCGCCACCTGGCCGCGTGCGAATTCCTTGCGCACGCGCTCCAGGTGGTATTGTCGCGGCGCCGTCAATTCACCTTCAGCATGCCGGCGGCGATGGCCGCCTTCTTGATGCCGTCCCAATCCGAGTCCTTGGCGGGAATGAACTTGCGGGTGCGCTGCAAGTCCATGATCTCCTTGTCCGCGGGCTTGGTGTAGTCGAGCTTCAGGAGCGCCTGCTTGAACTTCTCGCGGACTTCCTCGGAAACGCCTCCCCGGGCAACCCATACGTAGTCGACGTACGGCGGCGTGGTCCAAAAAGCGTGGACCTTGCCGGTGTCGATCTTCTTGTTGTCAACGAGCTTCTTCCACACCAGGAAATTGAGGGCACCGGCGTCCACCCGGTTCGCCGCCACCCACGCGGCCGTGGCGTCGTGCGCGCCGCTGAAGCCGAATTTCTTGAAGTCCCGCTCGGGGTCCACGCCGGCGGCCTTGAGGAAATGACGCGGCATCAGGTGTCCTGAGGTGGAGCTGACGCTGCCGAAGGCGAAGGTCTTGCCCTTGAGGTCGGCCAAGGTCTTGATCCCGGAATCCGTGCGCGTGACGAAGACGCTCTTGAAGCTCGCGTCCTCTTCGCGCATGGCCAGCCGCGTGGCCCCCTGGGCGCGCTCCACCGCCTGGACCGAGGTGAAGCCGCCGTACCAGACGATGTCGAGACGGTTCGCGGCCAGCCCTTCCACGGTGGCCGCGTAGTCCACCACCGGTACGAACTTGACCTCCAGGCCCACTTCCTTTTCGATGTAGTCGGTGAAGGGCTTGTACTTGCGCAACAGCTCCTGCGGGTCCTCGTCCGGGATCGCGGAGAGACGCAGCGTGTCGGCCGCCGCGACGCCGACGAGGAAGAACAGAGTGAACAAGAGCAGGAACAGCCGCCGGGCGAGTTGTCGCGTCATGGATACCTCCAGGTGAAAATGTTCGACCGAGTAGATATCATCGCAAGCTATATGTCAAATAGACATTAGCTATCATGCATATCCTGCCATAGATGGGCGCGCGGGGCGCGGCTCAGGAACTGGGTGAACGCACGCGGCACGGGCGCCAGCGGGCGGTCCCGGTGCGTCACCTGGTAGAACGGGCGGGTCAGGTCGAGTCCCTGGATACGCACCTCCTTGATGAGCCCGTATTGGACCTCCCGCCGGATGGCCGCGCGCGAAAGGATGGAGAAACCGAGCCCCTCCATGAGGGCCTCCTTGACCGCCGCCGTGCTGCCGAGCTCCATCCCGACCTTGAGGAGCTTCGCCGGGTCCTGGCCGCGCTTGACCATGGACTGCAGGAACGAACGCAACGTCCCGGAACCGGCCTCGCGGGCGATGAACGGGTGCTTGCCCAAGTCCTGGACCGGCACCTGCTTCAAGCCCGCCCAGGGGTGGTTCGCGGGCACCGCCACCACCATCTCGTCCTGCCAGCGCTTGTGGTAGCTCAGCCGGGCGTCATGGGTGCGGAAACCGGTGAATCCCAGCTCCAGGGTGCCGTCGAGGACCGCCGACACGATCATGGCCGAGTCGCCGATGCGAAGCATCGGACGCACGTCGGGAAAGCGCGCCACGAAGCTCCCCAGCAGGCTTGGCAGGATGTACTCGCCGGGCACGTTGCTGCCGCCCACCCGAAGCTCGCCCTCCACCTTGCCCTGGATGCGGTCCAGCGCCGCCAGCGTCTGGTTCTTCAACTGCAGCACGGCGCCGGCCTTCTCGAAAAGGAGCCGTCCGGCATCCGTCAGCTCGAACTTGCCGCCGAAGCGCCTGAAGAGCCGCGAGCCCAACTGCTGCTCCAGGGACTTGACATGGGCGGTGACGGTGGGCTGGCGCAAGGAGAAGTGTTCCGCCGCGAGCGAGAAGCTGTGCAGCTCCGCCACCCAGTAGAAGATCTCCAGCTTGCGCAGGTCCAGGTCTCTGGAAACCTTGCTCATGCTCTCCTCTCGTTCTCGGAACTGGGCGGCGCCCCGCACCGGCAAAGCCCGTTGCCAAGGGGTGCCAACCCGGCTACTGTAGAGGTCCCGTTGGCCATACGGTCAACGGGAAAGGATGCACGGGAACACGGTTTGTCGCAAGGATGAAGCAGACACCCCTCCACGACTTTCACCAGGACAACGGCGCCGCCTTCGTTGAACGCAACGGGTGGACCCTGCCGCACCACTTCGGCAGCCCGGCCGCGGAGTACGACGCCGTGCGCGCCCGCGCGGGCTGGCTGGACCTGGCGGATCGCGCCGTCCTCGAGATAAACGGACCCGACAGCGCGGAGTGGCTCCAGGGGATGCTGTCCAACGACGTCCAGGCCCTGAACGCCGGCTCCGGCGTGCCCGCGGCCGTGTTGAACATTCAGGGCAAGGTCCTGGCGGACGTGCACGTGCTGCGCACGGAGGAGGCGTTCCTCGTGCTGCTGGACGAACCCTTGGCGTCGGGCGTGGTGGAGCACCTGAACCGTTACCTGATCGCGGACGAAGTGGAGATCGTGGACCTGTCCGGGGAGTTCTCTGTCGTATCCATCCAGGGACCCGAGGCCGGTGGCGGCTTGGGTGAGGTGCTGGGCCTCGACGCACCACCGGCGGCAAGGCTCTCGCACGCGGAAATCGCCTACGCCGGCGGGCGCCTTCGGGTCGTCCACGCTTCGCATACGGGCGAGCCCGGGTTCGACCTCATCGTGCCGAAGACCCAACTCCAGGGCCTGGCCGAGCTGCCCGCGTCCCGAGCGATTCCGTGGGTGGGCGTTCACGCCCGGGAGACGCTGCGCGTCGAGGCCGGCATTCCCCGTTACGGCGTCGACATGGACGCGGACACCCTTTTGCTCGAGACCGGTCTGGACGACGCCGTGAGCTTCACCAAGGGCTGTTATCTCGGACAGGAAACCGTGGAACGCATCCACTCCCGCGGCCACGTGAACCGCAGGCTCACGGGCTTCAAGGTGGAGGGCGCCGAAGCGCCGGACGCCGGCGACGCGGTCCTCGACGGCGACCGCACTATCGGCCGGGTCACCAGCGCCGTCCCCTCGCCCCGGTTGGGCTGCCCCCTCGCCCTCGGCTACCTGCACCGGGACTACCTGGAGCCAGGCACCTCGGTCGCCATCGGACATGGGCGACAGGTCCTCCACGCCACGGTGCACGCCCTGCCCCTCTGAGCCGCCCCCCACGATGAGACAAGAAAAGGGCGACGCGCTTGCGCCGCCCTTTTGTCTTGCAAGGTTCTGTCGCGGAAGCCGCCGTCTACAGCTTGTCGAGTTCCGCCAACAGGTCCTTGTTCTCGGGAATGCCGCCCTCGTAGAGCTGGGCGTAACGCACGGTTCCCTCTTTGTCGATGATGAAAACCGCCCGCTTGGGAAAGCCCTGGGGGCGCAGGCAGTCGTACTGCTCGCACACCTCCCCGTGGGGCCAGAAATCGGAGAGCATCGGGAAGCTGATGCCGCCCATCTTCTCCGCGAACGCCTGGTGGGCGAAAACCGAATCCACGCTTACGCTCAGTACCTGAGCGTCTTTGGCCTCGAAGCTGCTCTTGTCAGCCTCGAAGTTGCTCAATTCCCTCTGTCAGCCGCCGGTAAAATCCAGCGGATAGAACGCCAACACGACGTTCTTCTTGCCCGCGTAGTCGTCCAGGGACACCTTCTCGTCCCGGGACACCGGCAGGCTGAAGGCGGGGGCCTTCTCCCCTACACTTGGCATTGCCATCCACGGTCTCCTTTCCGATCATGTGTTGAGTCGCGGCTTAACACATTTATTCCGCCCAATAAAGACGGCCGAAATCCTTGAGAGCTTCGACGGTGCTGTGGAAGCCGAGTTCGTCCCAGGGTATGCGCCCGGGCGGGAACACGCCGGCCTCGGTGCTCTCGTCACCCGCGGCGAGGGTGCCGCCGACGACGTCCGCCACGTAGACGATGATGACGTTGGGATTCCCGGGGTAGGAATAGACCCCCAGGAGCGACCGGGGCACCACCTCCAGGCGGCTCTCCTCCCGAGTCTCGCGCACGGCCGCGTCGGCGGTGCTTTCACCGCGGTCGACGTAGCCCCCCGGGAAGACCCACTTGCCCATGGCGGGCTCGATGCCGCGGCGCAGCAGCACGACGCCGCCGTCGAGCACACAGACCGCACCGGCCACGACCTTGGGGTCCTGGTAGAAGATGAAGGAGCACTTGTCGCACACGAGCCGCTCGGGCTCGTTCTCCTTGAGGGTGCGCGGCGACAAGCTCCCGGCGCAACGCGGGCAGAAGCGGTAGCGGGCGCCGCCGTGGTGGTGATGCCCGTGGTGGTGGTCGTGGGTCGCCATGGTTCCTCGACTACGCAGCCTTTTCCCTTTCGTCCTGAACGGCTCGATCAACTCCGTTCGTCGCGAGTGTAGCGCTTACCCTTCCGGGGCGCGGCCGTTTCCGGCGTCGCCAGCCCCACGGCACGCCTCAAGCGCGTCTCCTCCTCGCCGGTGAGCGGCCTGATCGCGCCGCTCTCCAGAGTACCGAGGGCAATGGGACCGAAGCGGACGCGCACGAGCCGCTCCACGGTCTGGCCCACCGCTTCCACCATCCGGCGGATCTCCCGGTTGCGTCCCTCACGCAACTCCACCCGGAGCCACACCTTCTGCTTGAGGCGCCGCGCCACCCTCACCGCCGCCGGCGCGGTCACGCCGTCGTCCAGCCGTACCCCGTGGCGGAGCCTTTCCAGTTGCACTTCCGACGGCATGCTGCTCAGCTTCACCTCGTAGGTCTTGGGTACGCCGTAACGAGGATGGGTGAGGCGATGGGCCAGGTCGCCGTCGTTGGTGAGCAGCAACAGACCCGACGTGGCATAGTCCAGACGGCCCGCGGGAACGACACCCGGACTGTAACCCGCGAAGCGCAGGTAATCGGCCACCGCGGGCCGCCCCTCGGTGTCGCGCATGGTGGTGATGACGCCGGCGGGCTTGTGGAAGGCAAGACAGGCCCGCGCCGGCGCGGGCCGCAGCATCCGTCCGTTGACCCGGATGCTGTCCCGGGCGGCGTCCGCCTTGGTGCCCAGTTCCTGGACCCGTTCCCCGTTGACCGTCACGCGGCCTTCGAGAATCCACTGTTCCGCCTGGCGGCGGGAGGCGAGGCCCGCGTGGGCAATGATCCGCTGAAGCCGTTCCACGCTCACCCCCGCGTCGGTTCTTCCGGGTCCGGGAACCCGGCGCTCTCGGCGCCGGCATCGCCGGGGCTTTCGCCCGCGGTCTCCGCGATGTTCACGGGCCTTGCGTCGCTCAAGTCGTCTTCCGTAACACCTTCCTCCGGGAACAGCTCCGCGGCCTCGGCCCCACGCAGCGCCTGGGTCATGTCCTCCATCTCCTCCAGGGTCGGAAGGCCCGCCAGGTCCTTCAGGTTGAACGCCTCCAGGAACTCGCGGGTGGTGCCGTAGAGAAACGGCTTGCCGGCGACGTCCTTGCGCGCCACGATGCGGATCATGCGGCGCTCCAGCAGCGTGGACACGACGCCGTCGACGTTGACGCCGCGGATTTCCTCGATCTCCGCGCGCGTCACGGGCTGCCTGTAAGCGATGATCGCCAGGGTCTCCAGGTTGGCCCGGCTCATGCGCGCGGGCTTGACCGCGGTGAGCCGGCGCACGAATTCGGCGTGCTCTCTGGCGGTGCGCAACTGGTAGCCGTTGGCCACCTCCGCCACGCGCAGGCCGCGGCCCGTGTGCTCGTATTCGTGCCGCAGGGCTTCGAGCGCATCGATGATCTCCTTGCGCGGCACCTCGCCCACGGCGTCCCGCAGCCGCTCCGCGGACACCGGCCCGTCCGCGGCGAAGAGGAGGCTCTCGAGAACCCCCCTGAGTCGATCACTCTCCATACTCATCTCCCCTCACATCCACCTCCAGGACCGCGCTGGCCTCGGAGAGAGACAGCATGGGCTCCATCACGATGGGACCGAGGCGCTCCTTCTGCACCGCGTGCACGGCACGGATGCGGATGAGCTCCAGCAGCGCCAGAAAAGTGACCACCACGTCCATGCGCGAGCGCGCCGCGTCGAACAACTCGTGGAATTGCACCGATGACCGGCGGTGCAGTGAATCGAGGATATGCGTCATGCGCTGGCGCACGGACGCCGTTTCCCGCACCACGGTGTGCACCGACGGTCCCGGGAACCGCTCCAGCACCTTTTGCAGCGCGGATACCAGGTCGAACACGGAAAGCTGCTCGAAGCTGACCTCCGTGACCGGAGCGGACCGCCCCTGGCGCGCGAACACGTCGCGGTTCAGAATGTCGCGATCTTCCAGTTCCCGTGCCGCGTTCTTGAAGCGCTCGTACTCCAGCAGGCGCCGGACCAGCGCGTCGCGGCTGTCGAGGCCCTCGTCATCGTCGTCGTCTTCCTCCTCCTCCGGCGGGAGCAAGGTCTTGGACTTGATGTGGAGGAGCGTGGCCGCCATCACCAGGTACTCGCCGGACAGGTCGAGGTTGAGACCCTGCATCAGCTCCAGCGCGGCGAGGTACTGCTCGGTGATGGACGCGATGGGGATGTCGACGATGCTGAGCTCATTCTTCCGGATGAGGTGGAGCAGCAGGTCCAGCGGGCCTTCGTAGATCTTCAGTTGGACGTGTACCGCCATGGTGGGGCCCTAGCCTCGCGCGCACCCCGCGATGAGTCCGTGCCGCACCCCCGGCCGGGGGCGCGGTCATCAGAGCGTCAATGCCGAACGCACCTCGCTCATGGTGGCGGCGGCCTGAGCGCCGGCCACTCGATTCCCTTCCGCGATCACGTCGCGGATGTCGTCCGGATGTTTCTCGTACTCCGCCTTCTTCTCCCGGAACGGGGCGAGGTCGTCGACGACGTGACGGATCATCACCTTCTTGCAGTCCAGGCAGCCGATGCCGGCGCTGCGGCATCCCTCCGACACCTCCTGGATCTCTTCCGGGGTGCAGTAGATCTTGTGCAGGTTGAAGGCCGGACACTTCTCCGGCTCACCCGGATCGGTGCGCCGGGCACGCGCCGTGTCGGTCACCATGCGGCTGAGCTTGCGGTCGATGGTCTCCGGCGGGTCCGACAGCAGCACCGAGTTGTCGTAGCTCTTGCTCATCTTGCGGCCGTCGAGTCCCGGCAGCCGCTGGGTTTCCGTGAGCAGCACCTCGGGCTCGGGAAAGACCGCACCGTAGAAGCCGTTGAAGCGCCGCACGATCTCCCGCGTCAGTTCCACGTGAGGCGCCTGATCCACGCCCACGGGCACCCGGTGCGCCTTGTAGATGATGATGTCCGCGGCCTGGAGCACCGGATAGCCGAGGAAACCGTAGGTGGACAGGTCGCGCTCGCTCAACTCGCGCATCTGTTCCTTGTAGGTGGGGTTGCGCTCGAGCCACGACACCGGCGTCAACATGGACAGGAGCACGTGCAACTCGGCGTGCTCCTTGATGTCCGACTGCCGGAAGATCGTGCACTTGGCGGGATCGAGGCCCACGCTCAACCACTCCGTGACCATGGCCTCGGTGCCTTCCCGGATTCCGTTCGGGGACTGGTAGTCGGTCGTCAGCGCGTGCCAGTCCGCGACGAAGAAGAAACAGCGATAGTCTTCCTGCAACCCGACCCAGTTGCGCAGGGCTCCGTGGAGATGACCCAGATGGAGCAGTCCGGTGGGGCGCGCCCCGCTTACGATGGTTTGCATGGACTCCAGCTTACACGACTCCGACGATCACGGCCAGAAACCAGATCACGAGGTCCATGATCGGCACCAGCGTGTAGGTCAGCGCCCCGGTCATCAGCAGCGCGACCACGATGATGAACCCGAAGGGCTCGATGCGGGCCACCTGGGAGGATTGGGGTTCCGGCAACAGGCCCACCAGCACCCGGCCCCCGTCCAGGGGCGGCACGGGCATGACGTTGAACACCGCCAGCATCACGTTGATGCGGACGCTGGTGAGCCCCATGTACCAGAGGTACGACGACACCGTGCCGGTGGCGCCACTGCCGCTCATGATGATGAGCTTCACCAGTATGAGGCTCAGCACCGCCAGGATGATGTTGGCCCCCGGCCCGGCCAGGGCCACGCGGACCATGTCCCGGCGCGGATCCCGAAGGTTGTCGAAGTTGACGGGCACCGGTTTGGCGTAGCCGAACACCGGCCCGCCCGCCCAGATGAGCAGCGCGGGCAGCAGCACCGTGCCGACGATGTCGATGTGGGCGATGGGGTTGAGCGTCAACCGTCCCATGATGGCAGCCGTGGGGTCCCCCAGGCGGTAGGCCACCCAGCCGTGGGCTACCTCGTGGAAGACGATGGCGACGAGCACGGGGAATGCCCACACGGAGAGCTGCCACAGGAAGTCTTGGGCCATCGAACTTTTTTAAGGGACGGGCCGCGAAAAAACAACGCGCCCTGCCAGTGTCTCGGGACGCGGCACTAATCCCCCCCGTCCGGGGTCTCGCGCGGGTGGAAGCGCCGGTGCACCTGCTTGACGCGGCTACGGCTCACGTGGGTGTAGATCTGGGTGGTGGTGATGTCCGAATGGCCCAGCATGGACTGCACCGCGCGCAGGTCGGCGCCGCCCTCCAGGAGGTGCGTGGCGAAGGAGTGGCGCAGGGTGTGAGGGGTCACCCGGTGCTGGAGTCCCGCGCGCAAGGCATAGCCCCGCAGCAGCTTCCAGAACCCCTGGCGCGTGAGCGGCTTGCCCGAACGCGAGAGGAACACGTAGTCGCTGTAGCGCCCGCGCAGAAAATGCGGGCGCACGTCGCGCAGGTAGCGCTGGAGGCACTCACGCGCATAGCGGCCGAAGGGGACCAGCCGCACCTTGGCGCCCTTTCCCTTGACCGTCAGGTAACTCCCGTCGAGGTTGACCTGCTGCAGGGTCAGGGAGACCAGCTCCGAAACCCGCAGCCCGCTGCCGTAGAGCAGCTCGAGCATGGCGCGGTCCCGCGCGCCGAGGGGCTTCGCCTCGTCGGGCTGTTCCAGGAGGGCGCGCATGTCCTCCGCCCCCAGGGTGCCGGGCAGGCGCCCGGTGCCGCCGCGGGACGAGAAGTCGGGCACGGGATCGGCGGTGATCACCTCTTCTTTCAAGAGGAAACGGAAGAAGCGCCGCATGCTGCCCAGCAGCCGCGTCACGGACAGGTCGCTCAGGCCGGAGCCGCGCACCTCGGCGATGTAGGCGCGCAGTTCCCCCCGCGTGGCGCCGTCCCAGTCGCGCACGCCGCGCTTGGCGAGAAAGTCCGCCAGGCGGTTCAGGTCGCGGCTGTAGGCCTCCAGGGTGTTGGCGGAGAGCCCCCGTTCCACCGCGGCCATCTCCAGGTACTGGTCCACGTGGCGGGTCAACTCATCCGTCATGGCGCGGCTCCAGCTCCCGGTGCAGCGCCTCCCGCAGGTCCCGCAGCCGTCCTTCGTCCAGCACCTTGCGGCCGTGCGCGTCCGCCACGTAGAAGACATCGGCCACGCGGTCGACGTCGGTGGAGATCTTGGCCAAGTGGATGGCGAAGTCCAGCTCCGAGAGCCGGTAGGTGATGCTGAAGAGGACGCCCGCCCGGTCCTCCGTATAGACCTCGACGATGGTGAAGTCGTCGGAGGCGTCGTTGTCCCAGCGCACGTGCGTGGACGCCTTGACCACCGGCCTCAGCGACAGGGAACGGCGCGAGCGCGCCACCAGTTCGGCGACGTTCACTTCGCCCCGCAGCACCCGTTGCAGGATCGACTCCATGCGCGACCACTTCTCCGGATCCATCACCACTTGAGCCTGTCCCTGGTGCGAGATGCGGAATACGTCGAGGATCAGCCCGTCACGGCGCGTGTTGATGCGCGCGCTCAGCACGTTCAGCTCCATGGCGGCGAAGACGCCTGCGATGGATGCGAACAGTCCGGCCTGGTCGCGCGCGCAGATGGCCACCTCGCTGTGGCCGTGCTCGGGATGATGGCGCACCTCGGCCAGGAAGGGTTCGTCGCCGAGGCGCCGCAGAAGCCGGTAGTGGGACGGCATGGCCTCCTCGGGCGTGGTGAGGAAGTAGCGCCGGGGCATGGCGTCGATGAACTCCCGCCGCACCTCTTTTTCCGGACAATCCGCCGCGAGTTGCGCCAGGAGCCGGTCCTGGACGCGCCGCACCTTGAGGTCGCGGTCGGGCGCCGGCGCCTCGCCCTTCTCGCGTTCTTCCAGGACGTGCAAGGTACGATTGAAGAGCTGCTCCAGCAGCGACCCTTTCCAGTTGTTCCACACCTCCGGCCCCACCGCCTTCATGTCCGAATACGTGAGCACGTAGAGCGCCTTGAGGTTTTCCACTCCGCCCATGGCGTCGGCCAGATCGGCGACGGTCTTCTCGTCCTCGATGTCGCGGCGGAAGGCCGTGCCGGTCAGCAGCAGGTGGTGCAGCACCAGGAACGACAGCAGCTCCTGCTCGTCCTCGTTGAGGCCCATGCGTGCGGCGGCGTCCAGCGCCATGGCCCGGCCCCGCTCCGAGTGGTTGCCTCCCTGGCCCTTGCCGATGTCGTGGAACAGGATTCCCAGGATCAGCACTTCCGGCCGCTCCACCTCCCGGGCAAGCTGCGACAGGCGCGGCAGCGATTCCTCGAACTCCCCCGAGCGCAGCCGTTCGAACTCCTTGACCGCGCGCATGAGGTGCTGGTCGACGGTGTAGATGTGATAGAGGTCGTGCAGCGCCATGCAGCGCACGCGCCCGAATTCCGGAATCAGGGCATCGAGCGCGCCGGTGCGGTGCATCTCCAGCAGCGTCTCGTAGATCCAGTCATTGGATCGCAGGATGTCGAGGAAGCGCCGGTTGGCCTCGCGCGACGACGCCAGCGCCGCGCCCACGGCCTCGATCCGCGCGCGGATCAGCGCGCGCGAGTCCTGCCCGAGGTTGAGCCGGTGTTGCTGGAGATCGGCGAACAGCTCCATCAGTTCCTCCGGCCCGCTCCGGCCGTTGCCGGGCGCCAAGGCCAGCGTGCCCCCGGTGATGCGCACGCCGTGACGCAGCTCGCGTCCGGGACGCGCGTGGCGGCGTTGCGCGGGGTCGTGGTCCACGGCCCGATGGATGACGAGCGACGACAGCCGGCTTACCTCCTCGGCGTGCCGGTAGTAGCTGCGCATGAAGGTCTCCACCTCGCTCAAGCGCTCCTCTTCGGCGAAGCCCAGCCCGCGGGCCGCCTGTTCCTGGGACTCGAAGGTCAACCGGTCCTGATGCCGCCCCGCCAGGAAATGCAGCTCATTGCGCGTGCGCCAGAGGAAGTCCCGCGCGCTCTCCAGCGTCGCCGCGTCGCGGTCGTCCAACAGACCGGTCGTGGCCAGGTCCTCGACGCGCGCGGCGCCGCACTTGGCACGGGCCACCCACAGGGCGCCGTGGATGTCCCGCAGGCCGCCCTGGCCCTCCTTGACGTCCGGTTCCAGCAGGAACACGGACTCGCCGTACTGCTGGTGGCGCCGATGGTGTTCGGCCATTTTCTGCCGCACGAAACTGTCACCCGCGCCGCCCGCGAGCTGTCGCGACACCACGCGCTCCAGCTCGCGCGCGAGACGCCCGTCGCCGCAGACGTAACGCGCGTCCAACAGCGCCGTCTGGATGACGTCGTCGCCACGGGCGCGGCGCGCGCATTCCGTCACCGTACGCGTCGCGTGGCCCACGGTAAGGCCCGCGTCCCACAAGGGATAGAGGATGCGCTCGGTGACGAACTTCACGTAAGCGGCGG
Source organism: Deltaproteobacteria bacterium (assembly GCA_026712905.1). Taxonomy (NCBI): domain Bacteria; kingdom Pseudomonadati; phylum Myxococcota; class Myxococcia; species Deltaproteobacteria bacterium. Next base: position 40,353 of record JAPOPM010000021.1, on the reverse strand, counting down.
CACGCCAGCCGTACAGGAACAGGACATCGATGTCCGAACAGGGGTTCAGTTCGCTCCTGCCATAACCCCCTTGCGCTACCACGGCGCAACGGCCGCGGAGCGCCGGGAGCCGTATGGCGTAGTCCCGTTCGGCATTCTCGAACAACCGCCCCAAGAGGCCGTCCATCATCGTCCCGCGTGCCCGCACCACCTCCGTTCCCGAGGCGCCGGCGCGGTGCGCCGCGAGCAAGAGCTGCTGTCCCTGGGCGATGTAGGCGCGCACGCCCTTCGCCGGCTCCGGGCCGGCCAGGTGTTCGTCCAGGAGCCGGTGCCAGGGAAACACCCTGTCCTCCTCCACCCGCGCGGAGCGGGGGGCACCGTCCTCGTCTACCGGTAGCGATGGCAACGTCATGGGTTCTCCCTCTTGCGCAGTCCGTCGGCGTAGTTCTTGATGCCACGTGACAAGCCATCCACTAGGGCCTTCCGCATCGCGGGGCGCTGCAGTTCCCGCGCCTCGCGGCGGTTGCTCACGAAGAACAGTTCCGCCAGCGCCGCCGGCATGCGCGCTCCCACGAGCACGTAGAAGAGGCCCTTCTTCACCCCCAGGTCCTTCGCTCGCGAATAACGGGGCCGGGTGTTCTTCACCAGCGAGGATTGCAGATGGCTCGCCAGGCTGATGGAATCGGGCAGGTATACGTTCAGCTTGAGGTCGCTCAGCATGATCTGCAGGTCCGTGAGGTTGCGGCGCGCGGTGCGGTTCTCCCGCGCCGCCAGCTTCAGTGTAGCTTCGTCCGTGGTCTTGTCCAGGTAGTAGGTCTCAAGCCCGCCGGCGCGCCGGTTGCGGCTGGCATTGGAGTGGATCGAGAGGAACAGGTCCGCCTTCTCCCGGTTGGCGATGGCCGTGCGTTCCTTGAGCGGCACGAACACGTCCCGGGTGCGGGTCAGCACGACATCCACGCCCATCTCTTGCCGCAGCCGGGGCGCCAGGTTCCGGCCGACCCGCAACACCACGTCCTTCTCCCGGAGGCCGCCGGACCCCACGGCACCCGGATCCTTGCCCCCATGGCCCGGATCCAGCACGATCTTCCGCACCGCGAGATGCCGGCGTGCGGCCGCGCCCCTACGGCGCTCCACGTCGACGACGATGCGATGCGGGTTGGCCATGAGCACGGCGTCGTGCGTGCCGGGGTGCTTGAGGTCGAGGACCACGCGCACGACGCCGGGCTTGAACTGATTGACTCGGACCCGGCGCACCAAGCGGTCGTTGATATTGATCCGGGGGCGCCGCATGGTCAGGCGAGCGCCGGAGATGTCCAGATAGATGCGCGGCGGAAGCCCCTTGGCGGGCGCTGGCGCCAGGGTGTGCACCGAGTACTTGACCGGGCGGGTCACGTCGAGGATGACCCGCGTGTAATTGAGCCCGGAAAGATGGCGCACACGCGTCAGATGCGCCGCCGCGTCGGCCGCGGCCGCCGGGACGACGATGCAAAGCACCACCAGCAAGGACAGCAAACGCGCCAATCAGCCTTCCCTTCTGGCCTCCGTCACGAGCCCTTCCAGCAGGTTCAGCGCCTCCAGCGGCGTGAGTCCGTTCACGTCGATCTCCCGAAGCTTCTCCCGCAGCCGTCCGTCGCGATCGCGCGGTTCGTACAACGAGAGCTGGGCTCCCTCCGTGGCGTGCTCGGCTCCCGCCAGTCGCGGCTGCCCCCAGGCGTTCAACTCCTCGCCCTCGAGATTCTTGAGGATCTCCTTGGCGCGCGCGATGAGGGAACCCGGCAGCCCGGCCAGACCGGCCACCTGGATGCCGTAGCTGCGGCTTGCCGGACCCTCCTTCAGGGTACGCAGGAAGATCACCTCTCCCTCCCATTCCTTCACCGCGAAGTTGAAGTTCTTCACGCGCTCCCGGGTGCGCGCCAGACCGGTCAGCTCGTGATAGTGGGTGGCGAAGAGCGTGCGCGGCCGGTGCGGCGATTCGTGCAGGAACTCGGCCAGCGACCAGGCGATGGAGATGCCGTCGAAGGTGCTCGTACCGCGCCCCACCTCGTCCAGCAGGATCAGGCTGCGGGGCGTGGCCAGACGCAGGATGCGCGCGGTCTCCTTCATCTCCACCATGAACGTGGACTCCCCCGATGCCAGCGCGTCGGTGGCGCCGAACCGGGTGAAGAGACGGTCCACGAGGCCCACGTGAGCCTGGTCCGCGGGCACGAAGCTGCCCATCTGCGCCAGGATCACCACCAGCGCCACCTGCCGCATGTAGGTGGACTTGCCCGCCATGTTGGGGCCGGTGAGGAGCTTGATCTGGGTAGCCTCGGCGTCCATCTCGCAGTCGTTGGGGACGAAGCCGCCGCGCCCCAGCACCGCCTCCACCACGGGATGGCGCGCCGCGCGCACCGACAGCCTCAGGCTCGAGTCCACCCGCGGGCGCACGAAATGCCGGCTCACGGCCGTCTCCGCCAGCACGCCCAGCGTATCCAGTCGCGCCAGCGCCAGACTGGTCTGCTTGAGGGCCGTGTAGTGCGTGGCGATGCGTTCGAGAAGTTCCTGGAAGATCCGCGCCTCGATCTTGAGAATCTCTTCGTCGGACCCCAGTACCCGGGCCTCGTAGTCCTTGAGCTCCGGCGTGATGAAGCGCTCGCCGTTGGTCAGGGTCTGCTTGCGGATGTAGTCGTCCGGTACGTGCGCCAGGTTGGCCTTGGTGACCTCGATGTAGTAGCCGAAGACCTTGTTGTAACGCACCTTGAGGGACTGGATGCCGGTGCGCTGGCGCTCCTGGTGCTGCAGGTCGGAGATCCACCCCTTGGCGTTGCCGCGGATGGCGGTGAGGGAATCCAGCTCGGAGTCGAATCCGGGACGCACGTAACCCCCGCTTCGCGCCGCGGCGGGCGGCTCGTCCACCAGCGCCCGCTGCACCAGATCCACCACCTCCGGCACGGAACGAAGTTCATCGCGAAGGTCCGCCGACAACGCGCTCGCGCACCCCTGGAGGGGATCTCGCACGCGCTCCAGCGCGCGCAGGATGTCCTTGACGGCCGCGAGATCCCGTGGCCCGGCCGTGCGCGCGGCCACGCGGCCGGCCAGCCGCTCGAGGTCCTGCACCCCTCGCAGCGCGTCACGCAGGCGGCGGCGCCGATCGGGATCCTCCACCAGCTCCTCCACCGCGTCCTGGCGGCGCCGGATGCCGCGCTCGTCGAGCAAGGGATACAGGATCCACTTGCGCAGCTCGCGCGCGCCCATGGCCGTACACGCGGGCTCCAGCACACCCAGCAGCGAGCCCCGGCGGCTGCCGTCGAAGCTCTGCAACAGCTCGAGGTTGGCCTGGGCATGCTCGTCGAGCATGAGGAAATGCGCGGCGCGGTAAGCCTCCAGCACGGTGAGCACCGGCACCGCGCCGGGCGAGCGGTCCTCCAGGTAGGCCCGTAGCGCGGCGGCGGCGCGTACACCCAGGGGCCATTCATCGGACGGACCGCCGTGCAGGCCGGCACCCTCGAGCCGGCGCACCGCGGCGGCGCCGAACCACTCGTCCGGACCCGCCGTGCAATGCACCGCGGCATAGTCCTCGCGCACGCGCCGGTGCGCATCGGAGCCGGTCTCGGGGACCAGCAGCTCGCGCGGCTGAATGCGCCCGAGCTCGTTGGCAAGGGCGGCATAACCTTCCATCTGCGTGAAGCGGAACTCGCCCGTGGTGATGTCCGTAAACGCGAGGCCGTACTCGTCCCGGGACGCCGTCACCGCGACGAGGTAGTTGTTGACCCCTGCGTCGAGCCCCTCGCCTTCCGTGAGGGTGCCGGGGCTGATGACCTTGATCACCTCCCGGCGCACCACCCCCTTGGCGAGCTTGGGGTCCTCGGTCTGCTCACACACCGCCACCTTGAATCCCGCGGACAGAAGCTTTCCGATGTAGGGGGTGGCGGCATGGTGCGGCACGCCGCACAGCGGCACCGGCGCGCCGTCGCTGCGGTTGCGGCTGGTGAGCGCGATGTCCAGCACCTTGGACGCCTTCTCCGCATCCTCGAAGAACATCTCGTAGAAGTCCCCGAGCCGGAAGAACAGGATGGCGTCCTGGTGACGCTCCTTGATCTCCAGGTACTGATGCATCATGGGCGTGAGCCGTGTCCGCTCCATCATGTCCCCAGGAAACCCGGCGTTACCGCGTCAAAGAGCCTCTGTTCGATCATTTGGGATCAGGTCCATGCGCTCTTCCCCAAGACCACCGAGATGGACCGGCACCCGGTCGGGAAACGCCACCACCAGATCCAGACGCCCACCCATGGCCTCGATATAACTCCGCAACGTCGAGATCAGGAGGTCGCTGCGCTTCTCCATCTGCGCCACCGTGGACTGGCGGATGCCAAGGCTCTCTGCAAGCTGCGACTGAGTCAGCGCCTTCGCCTTGCGCAGATCCTGAAGGGTCAGATACTCCTGATGCAGACGCTCAGTCTCTGCCTCGATCCGTTCGCGACGGTCGGGGGCGAGCCGCGACATCTTCTCCCTCAATGTCGTCCCCATCGTCCTCTCCTTTCCTCTTCGCCAGATGGCGGTCGAAGCGCTCATCGGCCTTGGCGATAAGCCGTCGGTAAAACCACTTCTCCTTGACACCGGATTTGTCTCCGGGCACCAGGAGGATCGCCTGCCGATCGGGATCAAACGCAAAGAGAACACGCCAAGCCCCGCCATGCGCTTCACGACGCAATTCCTTCATGTTCGCGTGCTTCGATCCCTTCAGCGTATCCGCATGTGGCCGACCGAGTCGTGGGCCTTCCAGTTCCAGCAGACCCGCCTTCACCAGGACCGCGTCCTGGACGGTCGCCGGGAACAGATCGAACTCAGCCTCGAAATCGTCAAGAAATGTGACGACCCAGCCCATGGATCAATATAGCATACGGCCTATATTGGGCTCAATCTATGGGCCGCTAGAGTGATGTATGAGAGTTTGTGTCAGCCGGAGAGGAGCAGGCGCGGGAGGCGTGGCCGTCGATCCGCCGAACCATCGCGAAAATCGCGTTGACCAAGCGCCCGCCGGCTACACCTTGCGCCGCTGGCCCAGCAGATAGTCTACCAGAAGGTATTGTCCCAGACGATCGGGACGGGTGTAGAAGGCGCGGCCCTTGTTGAGGCGGGTCATCTCGTCCACGAAGCCCTTGAGGACCGGGCTGTCGTCGAGCATGAAGGTGTTGATGGTGATGCCCCGCTGGGTGACCCGCTTGGCTTCCTTGAGGGTTTCCTCGGCAGCGCGCTGGCTGATGCCGCCGAAGCTCAGGGGCCACTCGCAATAGAGCCGGCCCTGGCGGCAGTATGCCGTGGGTTGGCCGTCGGTGATGACGATGATCTGCTGATTGCGCGTGGAACTGCGCTTCTTGAGCAGGTCGATGGCGAGATGGAGCCCGTCCTGCAGATTGGTGAAGGGGTCGCCCATGTTCCAGGTGGCTTCGGGCAGGTCCTTGGCCTTGAGCTCCACCGCGCGGGTGAAGAAGCCGACGATGCCGAAGTAGTCCTGGGGATACTTGGAGCGGCACAGCGACTCCATGGCCAGGGCCACCTTCTTGGCCGCGGCGAAGCGGCCGTCCCAACTCATGGACCAGCTCATGTCCAGCAGGAGCACGGTAGCCGCGCGTGTGGAGTACTCCGATTCGAACACGCGGAAATCCGCCGGGTCGAGCTTGAGCGGCAGCGTCGCGTCCCGGCGCAGGGTGCTCTTCAGGGTTTCCATCAGGTTCAGGTTGAGAGGATCGCCGGACACGTACGGCTTGCTCGACTCCGGCACTGGTTCCTGGGAGCCGTGGCGCGCGATCTGGTGCCGTCCGGCGGCGTCGCGCGCGAGCTGCTTGTAGATGTCGCGCAGGGCGATCTGGCCGATGCGCCGGACGCCGCGCGGCGTCAGCTCGAAGTGGTCGCCCTTGTCGACCACGTAGCCGCCCTCTTCCAGCGCCGACTCAAGACGCATGACCCCTTCGTAGTCCTCCTGGGCCTGCGGGCCGAGGAGGCTGTTCAGCAGGTCCATGTCCACGTCCTTGGGACGGCTGCTGGAGAGCTGGCCCTCGAGCTTCTGCAACCCCTCCATCTTCTCCTGCAACTCGGAGGCCTCCTCGAAGTTCAACGACTCCTGGCCCCTGAAGAGGTTTCCTTCACGTCGGATATAGTTTTCCAGCCGGCGGATCTTGTCGAGTTGGGAGAGGATCTCCTCGAAGTCCTTGCGCGCCTCCGCGTTCTCGAAACTGTAGCTCGCCAGCCGCTCGATGGCGTCGCTCAGCTTGGGCGGCAAGTGTTGCAGGAACTCGTCCTTCTGCTGCGCCTCGGCCCGGTCCTCGCTCTCTTTCAGGGTCTCGCGTTCGCGGTTGACGATGTCCTGGAGCATGTCCTGGATCTCGTCCAGGGCGGAACGGATCTGGTACTGCTCGTACATGCGGCGCTTTTCCCGCGCCACCTGGGACAGGAGGTCGTCGAGGCCCGGCACCCGCTCCTCGTCCTCGCCCATGCCGCGCTGCATCATGCGTCGCATGGACTGTTGCAGGTCGCCGGTCTCGTCGAGGTGCTCGTTGAGCTCGTCGAAGACGTCGTCGGACCGGACCGACCTGTCCTGAAAGGCGTTCCAGCGGCTGTAGCGGGCGTGGTGGATCATCGTGCGTCAACCGCGGTCGTCATCACTTCCCGTACGTAATGCGACCTCCCGCGGCCTCCTTGTTGAGCTTCTGATGCAGGTGCAGGCCCTCCAGCACCAGCTCCGTGGCCGAGGCCAGGAGACCGGGCGAGTCGATGTCACCCAACGAGCGAATGGCCTCCTCCAGCCCCGGGATCGCCTTGATGCCCTCGAGGTAGTCCTCGGAGCGCATGTCGTCGGAGACCTCCACGCCCCAGCCCGTGTTGAAGTACTCGATGATTTCCTGGAGCGCGTTGACGTCGAAGCGGCTGTCGAAGGTCTTGAGGATGGCCCGGTTGAGCAGACGCTCGATGAGTTCCTCCTCGTTCTTCTCCTCGCCCACGTACTCCACCTCGATCTTGCCGCAGGTGGAAGGAAGCACCGCGTGGAGGTCGCTCACCCGCGGCACGATGGCGTTCTCGCCCGCCCGCAGGGCACGCTTCTCGGCGTTGCTCACCATGCTCTCGTAGTTGTTGATGCTGACGCGCACGCTCACGCCCGACGACTGGTTGATCTCGCTGGAGTTGCGCGCCTCGAAGGTGAGGTGGCCCAGGACCTCCTTCATGAAGTCCGGGATCACCACCTGGTGGCTGCGATCATCCAGGGGCGCCGATTCCTGCTCCATGATGTCGATCTCGTGCTCGACCTGGCGCGGATAGTGAGTGCGGATCTGAACGTCGAAACGGTCCTTCAAGGGCGTGATGATGCGCCCGCGGCTGGTGTAGTCCTCGGGGTTGGCGCTGGCGACGATGACCACGTCCAGAGGCATGCGGATCTTGTAGCCCTTGATCTGGACGTCCTTCTCTTCCATGAGGTTGAACAGGCCCACCTGGACCTTCTCCGTCAGGTCCGGCAACTCGTTCACGGCGAAGACGCCCCGGTTGGTGCGCGGCACCAGGCCGTAGTGGATGGTTTCCTCGTCGGCCAGGTAACGCCCTTCCGCTACCTTGATGGGATCGATCTCGCCGATGAGGTCGGCGATGGACACGTCCGGCGTCGCCAGCTTCTCGCCGTAGCGCAGATCCCGGCCGATCCACTCCACCTCCAGGTCGTCGCCCTGCTCCGCCAGGCGCCGGCGGCACGGCGCGCAGATGACATTGAATGGGTCGCAGTTGATTTCGCAACTCTTGACCCTGGGAATCTTCTCGTCCAGCAACTGCGTCAGGCCACGGATGATGCGCGACTTCGCCTGGCCGCGCTCCCCAAGAAAGACCATGTGGTGGCCCGCCAGGATCGCGTTCTCGATCTCCGGAATGACGGTCTCTTCATAACCCACGATACCCGGCAGGAGGCGCTGCCCCGACTTGAGAATCTCCGTGAGATTGTGGCGCATCTCGTCGCGCACCGTGCGCACGGGCATACCGCTGCGTTTCAATTCGCCGAGGGTGTTGATGGAATCCACTCCGTTACCTCCTGCCAATACGTAGGTCCTGTTGTCTGTTTCCGTAAGAGTGCGCGGGCGCCTGCGCGCGTGCTAGCCGCCGCCCTCGATGTCGGCGCTCTGGTTGACCCGCAGCCGCAACTCCTTGCCGACCTTGAAGAAGGGTACTCTCTTGGACGACACGGAGACGACCTCTCCCGTCTTCGGGTTACGGCCGTCCCGAGCCCGGCGGTGCTTCACCACGAAACTGCCGAAGCCGCGAATCTCGATCCTCTCCTCCCGTTGCAGGGCGGTAATCAGGGAATCGAAGACAGTGTTGACGATCACCTCCGCATCGAAACGCGACAGGTGGGGAAACCGGTCGTTAATCTCTTCGATGAGATCGCGCTTGGTCATGCCGTTCCCTGAAAGCGTGTCCCACGAAGCCTATCGTCTGTTCCGTTCCCGCCCGCGGCCTCCACGGCCTTCGCGATCCAGCTTCAACTCCTCGTTCAGGATGGTTTCGAACGAGAACCGGCCGGCCTCCTTCTCGCGTTCGAGATAGGTCTCGAGCTCCTCTCGTTCCTCCGACCGCTTGAGGGCACGAATGCTGAGACCGATCTTGTGCTCCTGGATGTCGATGTTGACGATCTCGGCCTCCACCTCGTCCCCTACCTGATACAGGCTCGAGGGCTTGTCGACATGCTCCGTGCTGAGCTGCGAGACGTGGATCAGCCCTTCCACCCCCTCGGCGATACGCACGAACACGCCGAAATCCAGCACCCGGACGATTGCGCCGTGGATCCGGGTTCCGACGGGGTGCTCGCTGACCACGCGCTCCCAGGGGTCCATGGTCAACTGCTTGACGCCCAGCGAAAACCGCTCCACCTGCGGGTCGACGCCGAGTACCTTGGCCTCCACGATGTCACCCTTCTTGTAGAGTTCGGAGGGGTGTTTGATCTTCTTGGTCCAGTCGAGGTCGGAGATGTGGATCAACCCGTCGATGCCCTCCTCGACACCCACGAACACGCCGAAGTCGGTGATGTTCCGTACCGGCCCCGAGATGATGCTGCCCTCGGGATACTTCTCCTTGGCCAGGAACCACGGGTTCGGCAACACCTGGCGCAACCCCAACGAGATGCGGCGCCGTCCAGGGTCGACGTTCAGCACCATGGCCTCCACGGTCTCGCCCACCTGGACCACCTTGGAGGGATGCGACAGTTTCTTGGCCCACGACATCTCCGACACGTGGATGAGACCCTCGACTCCCTTCTCCAGCTCCACGAAGGCGCCGTAGTCGGTCAGACCCACCACCTTGCCGGTGATCTTCGAGTCCACGGGATACTCTGCCGTCACCGCTTCCCAGGGGTCCGGAGTGATCTGCTTCATTCCCAGGGAAATCCGCTCGCGCTCCTTGTCGAACTTGAGCACCACGACCCGGATGGTCTCCCCGATGCTGAGAAGGTCGCTGGGGTGGTTGACCCGGCCCCAAGACATGTCGGTGATGTGCAGGATGCCGTCGATGCCTCCCACGTCCACGAACGCGCCGTAGTCCGTGATGTTCTTCACGACGCCTTCCAGGATCACCCCCTCATCCAGGACCGCCAGGGTCTCCTTCTTGAGCACCTCGCGTTCCTGCTCGAGCAGCATCTTGCGTGACACCACCACGTTGTCGCGCATGCGGTTGTACTTGAGTATCGTGAACCGGTCCTGCTTGCCCACGAACTGGTCCAGGTTTCGCGTCGGACGAATGTCCACGTGCGAGCCGGGAAGGAAGCCGTCCACCCCCACGTCCACCTTGAAACCACCCTTGACCCGCGCCACGATGGTTCCCTCGATGGGTATGGTCTGCTCGTAGGCCTTCTCGATCCGGTCCCAGACCTTGATGCTCTCGGCCTTCTGACGCGAGAGCACGATCTCACCCCGGTCCCCTTCCGGGGACTCGAAGAACACGTCCACGTCCTCCCCCACCGCCACCTGCAAGGCACCTTCGCGATCCTGGAACTCCTGCACGGGGATCCGGCCCTCGGTCTTGTAGCCCACGTCCACCACCACGTGAGTGGGGTTCACGTCGACGATCTTGCCGCTCACCACCCCGCCCGGCTGCACCGCCTGGATACTCTCCTCGAACATCGACCGAAAGTCATCCTCGGCTGGCATTGCCTCCTCGCCCTGCCCCGTCTCCTGGCTCGCGAGAGCCTCGCCGTCCTGCGACGTTTCCTCGTTCTTGTTCTCCTCGACTTCCGTCATGAAACAATTCTCCCATTCTCATTGGATTTCTTCTTGACTGCCTGCAGCACCTGCTCCACCACCGCTTCCACCGGCAACAGAGTCGAATCGATGAACACCGCGTCGTCCGCCCGGCGCAATGGCGCAACGGCCCGCTCCTTGTCGCGCCGGTCCCGCCGCATCACGTCCGCCAGGGTCTCCTCCAGTGTCAGGTCCGGCTCCTTCCCGGCAAGCTCTCCGAAGCGCCGGCGCGCGCGCGTTTCCGGGGAAGCGTCCAGGTACACCTTGACCGCCGCCTCCGGGAACACCACGGTACCCATATCGCGCCCTTCGGCCACGACCGCGCCGCCACGTCCCATGGCGCGCTGCAACTCGGCCATGCGCTCGCGGACGATGCCCAAGCCGGATACCCTGGACGCCACCTGTCCCACCTCGGCGGTGCGGATAGCGCCGCTCACGTCCACACCGTCGAGCATCACCGACGGCGCGTCCGCGTCCGCGCCCAAGTCCACCGCGGTGTTCCGCAAGATCCTGCCCAACGCCACCTCGTCGCCGGGATCCGTCCCATGGCTCATGACCTTCCACGCCAGCGCCCGATACATGGCCCCGGTGTCCATGTAGCGGTACCCCAAACGCTTCGCCACGGCCTTTGCGACCGTACTCTTACCCGCGCCGGCCGGGCCGTCGATGGCCACGATCAACTATCCTAACCTCCCTCGGCAGCAGGCACAAACGGTGCGCCGCCGCCCAAACGTCGATTTTCCCTTCAGCCACGGAGCTGCTCCAGGCTCTCGAAGAAGCCGGGAAATGAAACCTTCACGCAATCCTCACCCGTCAGACCTATCCCGCCCGCGGCGGAGAGGCCCGCCACCGCCAGGGCCATGGCCACGCGATGGTCGCCGTGACTCTCCACGGAAGCCGCCTTGAGGGAGGTGCCTCCGTCGATGGCGACGTCGTCGCCGCGCACTTCCACCCGCGCGCCCATCTTGGAAAGCTCGCGGGTCATGGTGGCAATGCGGTCGGATTCCTTGAAACGCAGTTCGCCCACGTCGCGGAAGAGCGTCTGTCCGTCGGCCAGGGCCGCGGCGACGAACAGCACCGGGTACTCGTCGATGGTCCGGGGAGCCAGCTCGGGCGCTACCTCCGTCCCCGTGAGCGCTCCGCCGCGCACCCGGATATCCGCCACCGGCTCGCCCGCCTCCTCGCGTCGCCCCGTCAACTCGATGTCCGCGCCCATGGCGCGCAGCACCTCGATGATGCCGCTGCGGGTGGCGTTGCAACCCACGCCGCGCACGGTCACGTCGGAACCCGGGACCGTGGCGGCCGCCACCGCCAGGAACGCGGCCGACGAGATGTCTCCCGGCACGGTCAGGCGCGTTCCCGAAAGCTCCTGCGCGCCCGGCAGGACCACCGTGCCGCCGACGCATTCCAGCTTGGCCCCGAAGCCCTGGATCATGATCTCGCTGTGATCGCGGGAGCGGTAAGGCTCCTGGAAACGAGTCTCGCCCCGGGCCTGCAGGCCCGCCAGCAGCACCGCGGACTTGACCTGGGCGCTGGCCACGGGCGAAGCGTATTCGATGCCCTGAAGCGCACCGCCGTGGATCTCGAGCGGCGCGCATCCTTCACGGTCCGACATCCGCGCTCCCATGCGCGCGAGCGGCTCCGTCACACGCTTCATCGGACGGGTGCGCAACGAGCCATCGCCGTCCAGGATGGTCGGGAACGGCCGGCCCGCCAACACCCCCGCCAGCAGGCGTATGGTGGTGCCGGAATTGCCGCAATCGATGGCTTCCGAGGGCGCCTGCAGTCCGTCCCAACCCCGGCCCTCGATGCACAGAACGCCGTCGTCGCGCCGGAAAGCCACTCCCATGCGCCGGAAAGCGGACACGGTGCTGGAATTGTCGGCGCCTGCCGACATGTTGTGGATGCGCGTCTCTCCCCCCGCCACCGCGCCCAGTATGACCGCGCGATGTCCGATGGACTTGTCCCCCGGCACTTCCAATGCGCCCCGCAGCGGGCGCGAAGCCTGTTCCACCCGTACCATGCCTATGCGATCCTCTTGCGCGTCTCCAGCGCCCGTTCGAGTTCCCTTTCCAACCCCGGCCCGTCGCTCCGCTCGACGCAATCCGCGAAGCGATCGATGGCCCGGCCGAGTTCCCGAAGTCCCTTCAGCACCGGCTCCCGGTTGAGCAGACAGATGTCGCGCCACAATTCCGGACGCCCCGCGGCGATGCGCGTGGTGTCCTTGAACCCGGAGCCACAGTACTCCGCCAAGTCCAGCGAGTCGATCCGGGTACGCTCCAGGACGTTCACCAGCGCGGCCGCCGCGACGTGGGGTAGATGGCTCACCGCCCCCAGAATCCGGTCGTGGCGCGCGGCCTCCATCAACTCCACCTTCGAGCCGACGCCGCGCCAGAACGCGCGCAGCTTCTTCACCGCCGCGGCATCGCTCTTCCGCGTCGGCGTGATGATGCAGCGGCGCCGGACGAAGAGGTCGGCCCTCGCCGCGTCCGGGCCCCACTGATCGCTGCCAGCGATGGGATGCGCGCCGACGAAAGGAGGCCCGCCCTTGAGCAACCGCTCCATGTCCGCCACCACCCGGCGCTTGACGCTGCCGACGTCGCTGATGAGACAGCGCGAGTCGAGCCGCGGCAGGAACGACCGGGTCAACGGCGCGATGGCGCTCACCGGCGTCGCGAGCACCAGGAAATCCGCGTCCTCGGGGAACTTCCCGGCCTGCAGGAAGTAGCCGTCGAGGATGCCGATTTTCCTGGCCCGGCGCAGGGTCTTCTCGTTGCGGCCGTAGCCCATGACCCGCTCCACCAGCCCGCGCTCCTTGGCGGCCAGCGCCAGCGAGCCGCCGATCAGCCCCACGCCCGCGATCACCAGGGTGCGGAACATCAGCCGGCGCCCCCGTTCCCCGCCCGGATCTTCGAGAGAGCCTCGATGAACCGCCGGTTCTCGTCCGCGGTCCCCACGGTCACGCGCACGTGGTCGGGAAACTCGGGACCCACGGGGCGCACGATGACGCCGCGGCGCAGCAACTCCTCGTACACGCGCGCCGGGTCGCCGGTGCGCACCAGAATGAAGTTGGCCTGGCTCGGCACCCACTCGACGCCGCGGGACGTCAACTCTTCGGTCAGGTACAACAGTCCCTGCCGGTTGACTTCGATGCTGCGGCTCAGATGCTCGACGTCGTTCACCGCCGCGGCGGCCGCCCACTGAGCCGCGGCATTGACGTTGAAGGGCTCCCGCACCTGGTTCATGACGGCGACGATCTCGGGATGGGCGATACCGTAGCCGACGCGCAGCCCGGCCAACCCGTAGGCCTTGGAGAAAGTCCGCAGGGTCAGGAGCGAGCGGTCCTCCCGGTGATCGTGCAACGAGTCCGGATAATCCGGGTCGTCGACGTACTCGAAGTAGGCCTCGTCCGCCACCACCAGCACATCGGGTCCCACGCGTTCGAGAAAGGCCTCCCACTCGGCCCGCCGGTAGACGGTGCCCGTGGGGTTGTTGGGATTGGCGAGGAAGACGCAGCGCGTCTCGGGCGTCAGCGCTTGTGCCATGCCTTCGAGGTCGAAGCCGTAGTCCTTGAGCGGCACGGTCCGGACCGACGCGCCCATGGCGGCGAGCGCGAGGCCGTACGCCACGAAGCTGCCGCGGGACATCAGGGCCTCGTCCCCCGGACGCAGGAACGTCCGCACCGCGAGGTCGATCAGCTCGTTGGATCCGTTGCCGAAGACGAGCCGTTCCGGCGCCACGTCCAGCCTGGCCGCCAGGGCGTGGCGCAGGTGGAAACAGTCGCCGTCGGGATAGAGGTTCAGTTCCTCCAGGTGCTCCCGCAAGGCGGCCAGGGCCTTGGGCGACGGTCCCAGAGGGTTCTCGTTGGAGGCGAGCTTGGCCGAGCCCTGGATGCCGTACTCCCGCTCCACCTCGTCGATGGGCTTGCCGGGCACGTAGGGCACGATGCGCCGGATGTACTCCGGGACCTTGTCGGTGATGCTCATAGGCCTTGCGGATACGATCCCAGTACCTTCAGGAAGACACAGCTTTGGGCAAGTTGCTCCAACGCCTTCTCAACGTGCTTCTCCTGCCGATGGCCCTTGAAATCGATGAAGAAGACGTACTCCCACGCTTTCTGGCGCGAGGGCCGGGACTCGATCTTGGTGAGGTTGATGCCGTGTCCGGCGAACGGCGCGAGCATTTCGTGCAGGACGCCGACGCGGTCCTTGGCCGCGAACACGATGCTGGTCTTGTCCTCCCCCGTGGGCGACGGCGGGTCGTCGCCGATGACGAAGAAGCGCGTCATGTTGTCATGATTGTCCGCGATGTTGGCCTGGACGATCTTGAGGCCGTAGACGTCGCCCGCCAGACGGCTGGCCACCGCCGCCACCTGCCGGTCCGCGCGCGCTTCCCTGGCCGCCTGGGCCGTACTCGCCACCGCCTCGACCGAGGCGTCCGCGTGGTGCGCCCCCAGCCAGCGTCGGCACTGGCCCAGCGCATGGGAATGGGACAGGATGCGGCGCACGTCGGCCGCGCGCCCCGAGCGCGACAGGAGGCACAGCTCGATGTCGATGCTGACCTCGCCGCAGATCTGTGCGTCCGCGTCCTGGAGCAGGTCCAGGGTGTGGGTCACCACCCCCTCGGTGGAGTTCTCGACCGGCACCACGCCGTAGTCCACGTTGCCGGCGCCGACTTCGCGAAAGACATCGGCGATGGTGGGCTCGGGACGGTAGCGCACGGTGCTGCCGAAGTGCCGCTGCGCCGCCATGTGGGTGAAGGTCGCCTCGGGCCCGAAGAAGGCCACCTTCATCTCCGCTTCGATACCGCGGCAGGCGGACAGCACCTCGCGGAACACCGCGCGCACCGACGCCGTCGGCAACGGCCCGGGATTGGCTTCGGCGATCCGGCGGTACACCTCGCGTTCGCGGCTGGCCACGTAGACGCGTTCCCCGGTCCGATCCTTGTGCTGCCCGATCTTCAGGGCGAGGGATGCTCTCTCGTTGAGAAGCGCTACAAACCTGGAATCAACTCGGTCGATCTTTTTCCGGAGGGCATCTAACGATTCTCGGCGGCTCAATGACAACCTCGAGGGGAAGGATTCGGGACGGAAACCGCTACGTTAGCCCAAGAGCCGGGCAATTGCAAATCTGCCTGCACCGACCATGCCAGCGTAGACGTGCTCAGGCCCTGCCCGCGTTCCTTCACGCTCGTCGATGCCGAACGGCAATCATGCTACCGTTGTCGCGGGCGGCGACCTTCCATGCAGCGACAGACCCAAGCCTATCTCTACGCCGGCGCCACGGTGCTGTGCTGGTCCACGGTGGCGACGGCGTTCAAGCTCTCCCTGCGTCACGTGGGCGCCGATGCCCTGGTGTTCTACTCCTCGCTGGTCTCCACCGGCGTGCTGCTGTGCATCACCCTCGCCACCGGGCGCCTCGGACAACTCCGGGAGTGGCGCCCGGGAGACCTGCGCACCTCCCTGGTCCTGGGTTTCCTGAATCCGTTTCTCTACTACGTCGTGCTGTTTCGCGCCTATGACGTTCTCCCCGCCCAGGAGGCGCTCACGCTGAACTTCACCTGGCCCATGGTGCTGGCGCTCTTCTCCATCCTCCTGTTGGGGCAACCCATCCGCCTCGGCGCGGTCCTGGCCATGGGCATCAGCTTCTCCGGCGTGGCCGTCATCGCCACCCGCGGCGATCTGTTCGCCCTCGACCTCGCCAACCCGCGGGGCGTGGCCCTGGCACTGGGCAGCACGCTCATCTGGACGTTCTACTGGATCTACGGGGTCAAGGACGGGCGCGATCCGGTGACGCGCCTGCTGATCAACTTCGTGTTCGGATGCGGTTTCTCGGGAGGCTTCCTGTGGCTCTCGGGCGCCATGGAAACACCCGCGCCCCTGGGGCTGGCAGGCGCCGCCTACATCGGCACCTTCGAGATGGGCATCGCCTTCGTCACCTGGCTCCAGGCGCTGAAGCTCTCGCGTACCACCGCTCAGGTGGGACAACTGATCTACCTCACTCCCTTCCTCTCACTGCTGGTGATCGCGTTGGTGGTGGGAGAGCCCGTCTACCCCAGCACCCTGGCGGGGCTGGCCCTGATCATCGGGGGAATCGTTCTGCAGCGCCGGAGCGGTTGACCAACGGAAGAATACGCACGGAGCCGCCGCCGTTGAAATACGTCATTCCCGCGAAGCAGGCTGTGTCAAAACGTCGTCCGGACAAGAATTGGCGCCAACCCCCGGAGTCGTCATTCCCGCGCAAGCGGGAATCCAGGGGTGGCGAGGGGTATAGGCTCCTTACTTCATGAGGGGAAACGACCAGGGGCTCATTTCCTCCGCGGTGCGGCCGAGAGCATCCCAGTCCCGCAGGTGGTCCCAGGCGTACTCCGCCGCCTCCTGGGCCTGGCGGCGCAACGCTTCCAGGTCCACGCCCGGAATCCGGCCCTCCTCCACCCGCACCACGCCGTCCACGATCACCGTGCGCACATCGTCACCGATGCCGCACTCCACCAGGCTCTTGATGGGATCGCGGACAGGGCCATAGCGCAACGTCCCCCGCCCCGAGATGTCCACGATGATGATGTCGGCGCGTGCGCCGGGCGCCAGCCGTCCCAGGTCGTCGCGCCCGAGCGCCCGGGCGCCCCCCAGGGTGGCGGCCTCGAAGACCTCGGCGGCGGTGGCGGCGCGCAGGTTGTGGCCGATGACCTTCCCGAAGTAGGACGCGATGCGCATCTGCATCATGAAGTCGCGCGGATACGTATCGCTTCCCAGAGCGATGTTGACCCCCGCCTTGCGATAGCGCTCCCAGGAGTCGAGGCAGCGCCCCCGGCGCGCGATGTTCACCGGGCAGTGGGAGATGGAAACGCCGTATCCCCCCATGAGCTCCAGGTCCCGGCCGCCCGAATAGTTCATCTGCGGGTTCTCAGCGACGAAGTTCCCGTGTCCGATGGTGAGGTCGGGTCCGAGGAGGCCGACCGACTCCAGTATCTCCACCGGCGTCATCCGATGGTCCATCAAGAGCTGGAAGAACTCGATGACGTTGTAGGCCGCGTGGGTCGACACCGGCACCTTGAGATCGTCCGCCGCCGTCCGCGTCGCGCGCAGGAGATCCAGCGTGCAGGTCTCGACCTCCCGCGGAATCAGGATCCCGCGCACGCGGTCGCCGCAACTGCCTTCCACACGCTTGATGAAGTCCACGGCGCCCTCGAACTCGCGCCACCCCGCGGCCTCGTCCACCACCCGCTTGAGACGGCCGTGGCCGTCCGCCACCCAACGGCCGGAATCGAAGCCGGGACCCAGGTAGGCGCGCGCTCCGAGCCGTTCCACTTCCTTGAGGAGCCCCTCCTGCACACGGAGCTGACTGCCGATCTCCATGAAGGTCGTGACGCCGTTGCGCAGCAGCTCGGCCACCGTGAAGGTGCCGTGCAGGTCCGTGCCCTCGCCGGCGCCGGACTGGTCCGGCCGGGTGTACCGCGGATCGCCCGCGGGCCGGGTCCCTTCCCGCGGCACGCTGATCTCCAAAAACGGCTGGCCGAAGTAATCCGGCCGGCCGGTGTCCGTGATCAAACGGTGCGACGCGCGGTGGCCGCCGTGGACGTGCATATCGATGAACCCCGGCGCCACCACCATGCCGCGCGCGTCGATCTCACGGTCCACGGTGCCGTCAAACCCCGCCCCCACGTGCACGATGCGCCCGTCCTCATACACCACCACCCCGTCGCGCCAAAGCGTATGGTGTCCGTCCTCATGGCCAACGATCCATCCGCCACGAATCAACGTACGCATGTTCGTCTCCGTGCCCCGCGCGGGAATCCCCGCTACCCCGCCTCTTCGCCGAAAGGCAATTCGGTCCCGAGGCCCTTCTCCCGCGCCAGTCCGTAGATCCAGCTCGCGACCCCGACGTCCAGGATGCCCATGCCCGGGGACTCGTACAGGATGATCTCGTCGTCGCGCCGGCGCCCGGGCTCCTTGCCGGCGACCACGTCGCAGAACTCCGCCGCCACGTCGTCCCTGGAGAACTTCCCGCTCGCCAGCAACGACGGAAACGGCTTGCGCGGGGGCTTGTCGCCCAGCACCTGGTCCGTGCCGGAGAGGAACACCCGCGACCCTTCCACCGTGGCCTCGTCGAACTCGCCCGGAGCCAGCGACATGACCAGGGCGCCGGGCTCGAGCCAGCTTCCCTCGAACACGACGGTGTTGCCCGAGGTGGCCAGCAGCATGATGTCCGTGTTGCGCACGGCCTCCCGGCCCGACTCCACCGTCTCCACCTCGATGCCCAGCGCCGCCGTCATCTCCTCACGGAAACGGCGCCGGTTGTCGGCGCTCCGGCTGTAGGCCTTGATGCGCCGGATGTCGCGCACCGAGCAGCACGCCTGCACGAAGCCCTTGGCGTAGCGTCCGGTGCCGATGACCCCGAGGGTATGCGCATCCGTCCGCGACAGATACTTGGCCGCCACGCCGTAGGGCGACGCGGTGCGGATGGCGTGCAGGTGGTAATCCGAGATGATGGCCACCATCTCCATCTCCTTCCAGTCGAACAGGCAGATGACCTCGGAGCGGTTGGTGCCGCGATACCCCGAATAGACCCGCACCGCCGCGTAGCCCAGCTCCGGCACCATCCCCGGAAGGATGCGGATGTTGTGCCACAGGTGTCCCGGATGATCCGGGTGCTCCATGGTCAGGCGTTTGAGATGGAACGTGCTGCCCTCGGACTGCTGGCGCAGCACCTCCTCGATGACCGTGACCGCCTCGCCGCAGGCATTGCGGCCCTCGATGGCCTTGAGAACGTCTTCTTCGGTGAGAAAGAGCATGGTTGCGCGTCGTCCGTAGCCTACTTCTTCTTTTTTCGCACCAGGAAGCCCAGTCCCTTCCTGGCCTCCGCCGACATGGAGAAGATATTCTCCACGTGCTGATCGACCTGCTCGCCACTCACCGGGTTGATGGCCAGCTTCGACCGCGCCGCGTCGGCCAGGAACTGCTTGTCCTTCACCGTGGCGGCAAAGGCCGTTCGCAGGATGGCCACGCGCTCGGCGGGCGTGCCCGGAGGCACCGCGAGCGGACGCATGAACTGGGTGGGGCCGAGGTAGGCCTGGTAGACGGCCAGCGCCTGGGCGCCGCCCTTCTCCTTGAAGACCTCGGCGAGAGTCGGAAGGTCCTTGACCTCGGGCTCGTCCCAGTTCCGATGGATGATGACCGGAACGAGCTTGTCGTCGCCCTTGGCGTCCAGCATGGCCCGGGCGGTCCCGCGGATCGGCTCCCACCCGGAACAGAAACCGTCCACCTCCCGCGACTGCATGGCCAGGCGGATGGGCGCGACTCCGCGGTAGCCGGAGATCACGTTGAAACGGGTGCCCAGAAACTTGTTCATGATGGTCGGAAGGTCCACCGTGTTGGAACCGGCACGGGTCGCTCCCATCTTGATGGGCTTCTTGGACCGCAGCACGTCGTCAAAACTGCGTATGCCGGTGAAACCCATGAACGCGCAGGTGAGCGTTTCCGTGCCCGGCGCGCCGATCCAGCCGACGTCCCGGTGCTTGAGCTTGACGCCGCGATCGCCCAGCGCCTCCCGGAGCGCCATGGAGCTGTTCCAGATGCCGATCGTGAGGCCGTCCGGCTTGGACTTCGCGCCCACGTAGTGCGCCGTCACCAGGGTGCCGGCGCCCGGCCGGTTGATGACCACCGTCGCCGGGTTGCCGGGGACGTACTTCCCGAGGTGACGCGCCGTGAGCCGCGTATAGGCGTCATAGCCGCCGCCCGGTGGCGCCCCCACCACCAGCCGAATGGTCTTGCCCTTGTAGAACTCGGCGCCATGGATGACCGAGGCCGCGGACAAAACCAGCAGCATGGAGACCAGTAGCCCTACGATTGTCGCGTGCTTGGACATGGAAGTCGCTCCTTTTCCGGTAGCTGCCGCCATCGGCTCTTGTATCGTTAATCGAGACCGTACAACCGCGCGGCATTGCCGCCCAAGACCGCTTCCTTCTGCGCCTGGGTGAGATCGTCCCGCTCGAGCAGCTCGTCGATCTCATGCCGGCACGACGCCGCGTCGAAGACCTCGTGGGGGAAGTCGCTGGCGAACAGAAACGGCTCGGCGCCGGCCTGCTGGACGGCGAAGGCCAGCCCGGCGTCGTCGCAGTCGAAGCCCACGAAGATGCGCCCCTCCCGGACATGGCGCTTGAAGTGCTCGCTCGCCTTCTCTCCCGGCCGCGGACCGGGCACCGGGTTGCCCGCCAGATCGATCTGCAAGTGCCCCTCGTTGTAGGAGCGGTCGAGCCGGTCCATGAAGAACGGCACCCAGGTGGCGCCCCCTTCGAGGAAGGCCACCCGCAGGCCCGGAAAGCGCTCGAAGATGCCGTGGCTCAGCATCGCCGCCGCCTGCACCATGATCCCGAAGGGATGGCCCAAGGCGTGCACCGGGTAATAGACGCTGAAACCGTCGAGGCCCAGGTGATGGTGCGCGCCGCCGTGCACGGTGAGGCCGCAGCCGAGCTTCTCCGCCTCCTCGTAGATGGGCCAGTAGGCCTTGGCGCCCAGGTGGCCCTTGATGCCCTCTCCGTTGGAGGGCAGCATCGCGCCGACCATGCCGAGCTCCCGGACGCAACGCCGCAACTCCTCCACCGCCGCCTCCTCGTCCTGGATCGGGATGAGGCCGACTCCCTTGAGGCGGGGCGTGACGCTGGTGAAACGGTCGTGCAGCCAGTTGTTGTAGGCGCGACAGGCGGCGATGGCCCACTCCACCGAGACGATGCGACCGAACCCCAGTCCCGCGCTGGGATAGAGCACGCTCCAGGCGATGCCGGTTTCGTCGATGAACCGCAGCCACTCCTCGGGACCCGGGGCGGTCTTCATGCTGCCGCCGACGTACTTGGGCACGCGGTTCTTCATCAGGTAGCGGAAGTGCAGGTGGTCGAACACGGGGAACATCTGGCTGAACTGGTTCCCCTCGGGCATGTACTTGGCGATCTCGTCGCCGAAGTAGTAGTCGTTGACGTGGCCGTCGGCGTCGTTGATGGTCGGCATGGATCCTTCTCCTTTCGCCCCACCGCCAGTTATCGCAGCGCTTGGAGGCTGTCAACTCCAGAGCGTTGTTCCCCGGTTGTTCCGTCTGACTTGACAGCTCCCGCCTGATCAGGACAACACAGGGAGGCAACCATCATGGCAGACCAAGCATATTCTGCGAGCTTAAGCCGGACCCACGGTCGGTCTGGTTACTCGATCATCTTCCGACATCCCTTAAGGCTGGACCCGGCGACAGGCAAGCCAGGTATCCGGGTCCGTCGCGGACTGGGGACTCGAGACAAATTGAAGCCGAACCTTTGCGAGCTCAGCTTAACGCACTCCTCTCCGAGACAAGATACCATCATCCCAGCGCTCGCGCGGAAGCCGAGCGGCGTTTCGATCAGCGAGTCGTCGACATCTTCTTCGACAACATGGTCCCAGAACCGACAGACTTCGAGGCGCTACGCGAGGCGGTGAGTGGAATTGCGCAGATAGCACCCATAAGGAACAGGAATCGACCGAGGAGGAGAAGAGAAACACCTATGACACCTTTACGAACGACATAAGAAACCGCCATCCCGCGCCGAGTTCACAGCCTACGGCCAAGCGTGCCTGGAGATGGCTACGGGAGTGTTCGAGTTGCTCGTGAGTCACAAGGCTCGGCTCTTCGCGTCTGCTATTCCATGCGACGTCGTCAAGCCGCAGACGTTCCAGGCCGAGGAATTCTTAAGGAAGGATCTGGTATTTCTGCTTGAACGCTACTTCTCTTTGCTAGAGCAAGAGAACGAGTACGGCCTTCTGGTCATGGATGAGGTGGAGAAGACCGCCGACCAGCGATTCGTGCGCCAACTGGAGGCTTACTTCCGCAAGTCTCAAACCGGTCGATATCGCTCCACGTGGATCGTGCCGACGCCCTTTTTCGTATCTTCGGACATGGCTTACCCGGTTCAAGTGGCTGACTTGGCAATCTATTGCGTGAATTGGGGTTTCCGCGTGCCGACGCGAGGAATGAACGCCGAAGTGCGAAGGGAAATCGCCGACGGTTTCGGCCGCTGGCTCGCGCGGCTTCAGTTCCGAGGACAAGTCTACAAGGAAGGGTCAGTGCATGATCTCTACGGGATCGTATTCGTGCCGGACCCGTACACGGCGAGACAGGATAACGAATAAAGAAAGGAGGCAACGCCGTCGGAGCCACCCGAAAGCAGCCCCTAGGCAGAGCCTCCATTGGAGATACTACTTCTTGAGTTGCATCACGTCAAGGGTCGCGACGATCCGGTAGCGGCCCTCGGCGTCTTGGTCGATCTCGCCGGCCGCATGAAGCTCACCCATGGCGCGGGCGACGCCCGGGAAGTCGCATTCGGAGACTTGGCGCGCGATCTCGCTGAAGTACAGGGGCTCGGTCGTGAGTAGCTCGCGTATGCGCGCGGCCGCGCCTTCGATGAGTATGACGCCAGAGGCCCCGGCACCTCCGGAGACATCAACCGCCTCCGCCTCGCCCAGATAGGCGCCGAGGTCCAGCTCGTCCGCGTAAGGATAGGTGATGCGCTCATAGCGCGCCCTGGGCACGCCGTCGGGAATGGTGGCGTCGATGCCCATCTTGGCGGTGGTGGGGATGCCGTCCGACACGGGAAGGCTCGGGTCCAGCGGCTTGGAGCGGGCGTCGGAGAGGATGGTGACGTCGCGGTCGGCCTGCACCCGGGTGGCCATGGCCCATTCCACTTCCATGGCGTCGTAGACGTCGATGTCGTCGTCCACGATCACCACGTGCTTCAGGTCGGCCACCGAAAGCGCCGCCATGATGGCGTTCTGGGGGTCGCCGGGCTGCTTGCGGATGGCGATGATCGCGTGCCAGTGACAGCAGCCTCCGGGTGTGACGTTCACCGCCGTCACCGTCACGCCGGCGGCGTCCAGGACCCGCTTGAGCACCGCCTGGAAACCGTGCTCCTTGATCCAGATGTTCTCCCAGGGCATGTGCAACGCGTAGTAGACGGCGTCCTCCCGCCGCGAGATCGCCTTGATCCGCACGTGCGGATTGTAGTGCACGTCGCCCATGAGACGGGTCATCTCGCCGAAGCGGCCCTCCTGGCGGGTCCAGCCCGTGGGCAGGATCTCGGCCTCCAGCACGATCTCCGCGTCCGCCAGGCACGGGGTGTCTATGGTGCGGCAGGCGCCCAGACGCACCGCCCTTCCCAGCATGCCGCCGGCGATGGCCAACTCGTTCCGTCCCAGGGGAGCCTTGTAGAGCGACGCCATCAACTCCAGCGGGTGCGTGCCGATGTTGATGGAGATGGGCAGCGGCGCGTTGGCCGCCAGGGCCTTCTCCGCCAGCCGGCGCAGGTTGTTGGGCGTGACGATGTCGATGCCGGTGAGGTTCCGCTCCTTCACCTGGAAGCGGTACGTGCCGGCGTTCAGGCCGTGTTCCGGATCGTGCGCGAGGGTGACGCCGGCGGTAATGGTGGGGCCGCCGTCGAACTCGGAGAAGACCGGCACGGGAAGATCGAAAAGGTCCACTGCGGCGCCTTCCCTGAACCAATGCCGTTCGCCGCCGTCGTCTACCTCCACGGGGTCGACGGGATGGTCGAGCGCCTGGCTCAACCGCCGTTCCATTTGCGCGTAGTCGCAGCCGGCCGACAGCGCGATCCTCTTCCGGTCGTTCAACAACCCGGAGACGATGGGAAGGTCGTAGCCGCCGACCCTGTGGAACAACAGCGCGGTGGACGCCTGATCCACCAACGCCGCCACGTGACGCACGTCCACGGTCTTGTGCACATCCACCAGCTCGCCGGCGTCGCGTAGCGCGTCCAGGAAGGTGCGGAAGCTCTCCATGACGCTATCCGGCGAGCTTTCGCATGAGGCTCCGCGCCCGCTCCACCGCACCCGGCTCGATGGACAGCGTCGAGGCGAAATCGCCCAGGGGCTTGGTGGCGTCGATGCCCATCTTGGCGGTGATGGCGTCGGTGGCCGATGGGTCCAGCAAGGTCCCCATGGCCTCGTCGACGATGAAGACGTCGCGGTTGGCCTGCATGCGGGTGGCGATGGCCCAGAGCACCTGTTCCTCGTCGAAGACATCCACGTCGTCGTCCACCACCACCACGAGCTTGACGTAGTGGTCGGCCCCCATGACGCTGAAGATGGCCTGCTTGCCCTGCCCTTCGGCGGTCTTGCGCATGGACACGTAGCAGTGGAAGCTGCCGATGCCCGAGCGCACGGGCACGTGCACCGCCTTGAGGTTCGGGATGGTCTTCCCCAGGCCGTTGGTGAACTCCACTTCCCGCGGCATGGACAGGCAGCGGCAGTGCTCCATGCTGTCGCCGCCGTTGATGTCCTGGTAGACCGCGCCGTTGCGGTAGTGCAGCGCCGTGGCTTCGAACACGTTCTCGGTGCTGCGGTTCGACGCGTAGCCGGTGAACTCGCCGAACGGGCCCTCCTTCTCGCGCACGCCGGCGAGGATCCGCCCCTCGATGACGATCTCCGACCAGCGCGGCACGTTCACGTCCAGGGTCTCGCACGGCCCCAGCTCCAGCGGCTCGCCCAGCAGCCCACCCTGGAGGGCGAACTTCTCGACTCCCGCGGGCGGCAGCGTCAACGCCCCCAGGGAAACCAGCGGATGCACGCCGATGCATACGGCCGCCTCCAGGGACTCGCCCTTCTCCTCCGCGCGGCGGAAATACTCGAACATGCGCCGCCGGGAGTGGAGGCTGACGCCCAGCCGGCGCGGCCCCTTGAGCTGCATGCGGTGGAAACCCAGCGTGCTCATGCCCGACTCGGGGTCCCGCGCCACCACGAGCCCGGCGGTGACATAGGGACCGCCGTCCTGTTCGAAATGGGTCAGGACAGGCAGTTGACGGAGATCCACGGCGTCGTTCAGCACGCTGTTGTCCTGGTACGGCGCATCCGTCAGGACCCTGGGCGCCACCGGGCGCTGGATGCGCTCCTTGAACTCGGGCACCAGCCCTTCCTCGGACGTGCCGAAGGCCCACGCCAGACGCGGCCGGTGCGCCAGCACGTTGGCCGCCATGGGGAATTCGCTGCCGGTCACGTTGCGGAACATCACCGCCGGGCACGACGGCAGCCGCTCCGCCTCCATGACCAGGGCCGTGGCCTCGAACTCCCGCGCCACGGGCTCGTCCACCTCGAGGAACTGCTCGGGACACTCCTCTTTCAATCGCTTCAGGAAACTCTGTAAATCCTGTGGCACTCCGATTCTCCTTGCCTTTCCGTCATTGCCCGAAACAGGCCGTGTCAGAACTCACGAGGCACCAACGCCCCGAAACGTCATTCCCGCGAAAGCGGGAATCCAGGGGCCGGGAGGGGCACGGTCTGCGAAACCCTTCCCGCTACCGCCTCTATGGCGCAGTCAACCGGCTCGGGCGGCTCGACGGCCCGCAGCGCGGCGTCCACATCCTTGAGGCCGTGACCCGTGGACAGGACCACGACGCGTTCCGCGGACGAGACGTCGCCGCGGTCCACGAGCTTCACCAGGGCGGCGACGGCCGCGGCGGCGGCTGGCTCGGCGAACAGTCCGGCCTTCCTGCCCAACAGCGGCATGGCTTCCAGGATCTCGCCGTCCGACACGGTTACCGCGATCCCGCCGGAGGCGCGGAGGTCCTGCACCGCCATGACCCCGTTGCGCGGCAACGCCACGCTGATGCTGTCCGCCAGCGTATCGTCCACCACGGGACGGATGGTCCCGTCGCCGTCGAAGGCCTGCTTGATGGCCTGGGAGCCCTCGGCCTGGGCCGCCACCAGCCGCGGCAGGCGCGGTATCCACCCCAACCGGTGAAGATCCGTGAACCCCTTCCAGACGCCGCTCAGGATGCAGCCGTCTCCGGTGGCGACGATGACCGTGTCGGGCGGCTCCCAGCCGAGTTGCTCGGCGATCTCCAGCGCCACCGTCTTCTTCCCCTCCACCGTGTACGGATTGTAGCCGGTGTTGCGGTTGTACCAGCGGAAACGGTCGGCCGCCTCGACACAGAGGCTGAAGGCTTCGGAATAGCTGCCGCGGATGGCAAGAACGTCCGCGCCGAAGATCAGGAGCTGCGCGACCTTGGCCCGGGGCGCCGTCTCGGGCACGAAGATGTGACAGGGCAGTCCCAGGGCCGCGGAAAGGCAGGCCAGCGACGCCCCCGCGTTGCCGGTGGAAGCGGTGGCGAACTCCCGGCGGCCAAGTTCCTGCCCCTTGAGCAGCACCACGGAGCTGGCACGGTCCTTGAGGGAAGCGGAGGGGTTGGCGGTATCGTCCTTGATCCAGAGGCGTTCCAGGCCCAGGGCCCTTCTCAAACCGGGGACCGGGTAAAGCGGCGTTGCTCCCACCGCCAGCGGAAACTCCACGTCGTCCCCCGCCAGCGGCAACAGCGGAAGGTAGCGCCAGTGATCCCGGAAGGGCGCCGCGGCCAAGCCGTCACGGCTCGCCGACGCGTTGATGAGGTCATAGTCGTAGGAGATCCGCAGGGTGCCCAGCTCGCCGCATTCGGGGCAACTGTACCGGATGGAATCTCCCGGGTAGGCGGCACCGCACAGGACGCAGGTCATGCTTTCCGGAAGAGGCATCTTCGGTGTCCGGTGGTCCTGTCCGGTTCGTCTGAACGAGTTTGAACGATATCGTGTGGTTCCCCACACACCGGCGGGCTTGACCTTGGCTGACATCCCGCCGAAGTGATTTTCGAATATAGCACACGCACCGCAGGGCCGTAAGGAAGTTGTCGACCACCGCGTAGCCACGACCGGGACCGCAGTGGCCTGGTCCATGGAGTCCATCCTTGCCCCTTCCTTCCGGTCAAGGGGACATCCCGCTTTGCACAAAGGGGAAATTATCGCTTTACGCCAACCCACCGCTTGCCTTGACCTTCTTTCTCTTTCAGTAAAGAATGGTCGGTGGCGGGGCATACGAATTCGGTCGGCGTGATCCTGCCATGTTCCATGGAGCGGATCACTCCAATGAAAAGCATCAGGTTTGTTGTCTTCGTTTGTCTTGCCTTTTCGGTCGCCGCGTGCGGCGGCGGCCATCTTTCCATCGACCTTCCCCGGGGGGAGGGAGGGACGCTCAATCTCGATTTTCCTCCAGGGGAAGCCGTTGAGCATCGGCTTTCCGTTCAGATTTCCGGCGGCTTCCGTCCCTACGAATTGACTATCGACGGCTGTCCCGACTGGGTGACTCTCTACCCGGACCAGAGAATACTTGCCGGCACCGGCCCCGCGGCCGATGGCGGCACGACCTTCTTCTGCACCTTCCGGGTCACCGAATCCGACCCCGGTTTTCGGCCGGCGCGGAGCGTTTCGTACGGGCTCAGGCTAACGGTCCCTGTGAAACAACCGCTGGAGCTCCCCATGGAGATCCTCGATATACTCGACGAATCCATGGAGAAATCTGGCCGTGTCGATGTTCACGATGTTGAAACCGGCGGTAACCGACATAAACAACTCACTTTCAAAATCGGAAGGTTCGGAGGGATACCCTTTCCGGCGGCTTCGGGCGGCGTAGAACCGTACACCTACGAGCTGGTTGACTGTGTGCTACCCGCCGGGCTCGAATTTCACCCCAACACCCGCGTTCTGTCGGGGATACCCAACGCGGAGTACCGTGGGTCGAACTGTACCTATCGGGTGACGGACAGTTCGTCTGCGTCCGTCTCGCGGTCGTTCGTCCTTGTCGTCGACCCTGTTGAGAACAGCGCTTGGCGCTTCAGGACCAGGACGGTCGAACCTGGGGGGCCATGCGTGCTTCCCGGCACCGGACCGATACAGGTAGCGACATTTCCCCGTGCGCACGGTGGAGAAGGCACGGCAGCGTACCGACTGCCCGGAGCGCCCCCTCCAGGTATTCCTGGCTTCTTGTTGTCCTTCGATCCGAACAGCCGGGTCCTGACATTCGCCAACCCTAGTCCGCCACCGATCCGCGGTACCCCCAACACGTACCGTTATCTAGTCGAGGCTGGTCCGAACGAGCATGACGCTCTTTGCCTGGATGTCCAGTATGATCCCGGCGTCGATGTTTGTCCCGGTGACGACAGTGTCGAACCTCCTCTCATACCCCATCAGTACATCCACGTCCTGCTTCGACTGCGCGACGACGCGTTCTGGGAACCCAATGCAAACTGGGACCCCAATGCAAATGATGGATTGGGCGGGTACCTGGGCGAGTACCGGTGTCCGGACACCACCGCACCGCTGCCGCGTCCCCCCATTGCCGAAGGAGTCTCCAACCCGGTTCACGAGGCGCTGGGACCGGTGCATGCAAGGCGTGCCACCGAGGTGGCCCACGCCGCCGTTCGCGATCGTGTCCGCAGGTGGTCGCCCGGATCGGAACAGGCGTCGTTCGCCGTTACGCCCGAGGTCGGGCTCGCTTCGCTGTCAGGGCAGCATGAAGGCTTCGCCTACACCGGAAACAGCGAATCGGTGACCTTCGGCGCCGAGTCGGGAGCCGGCGCGTGGCAGGCGGGATTGGTCGCCTCGTTCACCGGCACCGATCTTCACTACCGGGCCGCGGCGAGTCTGTCCGAACGGGGTTACCGCACCGGCGAGCACGACACCGAGATTCTCTCCCTGCATCCCTTTGCCGCCTGGCACCTTCCGTCCGGCGGACACCTCTGGGCATCGCTGGGCGGCGGAATCGGCCGCCTGCGCCATCGCGACGACCTGGGCTTCCCGTCGTGGTCCGGCTCCGACGTGCGGCTTCTCGCTCATGCCGCGGGCGCGTCCGTTCCCCTGGCCGACGTTCTATCCGGAGAGCTTCAAGCCGAAGCCGGCATCGAGTCATTCGCCTTCGACATCGAGGGAGGCGGCCGGATTTCTTCCTCCCTGCCCGCGATGCGCGGGCTCGACTATCGCGCCGGCCTGGCGTGGAGCGCGCCGGTTCCCGGCGCACCTTCGGTGTCCGTAGCCTACAAGCATTTGACCGGGGACGGACCCGGGGGCGGTCAGTTGGAGGCGAGAGGCTCCGTGTCCGTGGAGGGTATTTTCCACCCCCGCGTTACCCTGATCGGGAATGCCGAGGGCTCGTTGGGACTCGGCGGCGACGAGCAGAATTTCTGGCGCCTTGGCGGCAGCGTCCGTTTCGTGCCCGACAGTCTCGGCCGCGGGCTCGGGCTGGAACTCGACACGCGCCTCCTGTCCCTCGACGATGGCGGATCGTCCGGCGTCGGCATACGAAGCGAGGTCGGGTACGGCCTGTGGGGCGGTCCCTTCTTTCGAACGATGCGGCCGTATGTCGGCCTGATGCGAGATTCGGATGATGATTCCATCCGGCGAACCCTGGGGCTCGACCTTGGCGACACGTCGGACTGGCGGATCAAGGTCGAAGTCCTCGACCATTCCAGCGATCGATCACCCGCGCTCAGGTTCTCGGTTCGTCACCGCTTCTGACCCTCACGCAGGGCGCGCGACGGACCGGGCGCGGAGGCGACAGCCACTGAAGCCCGTCCCTACCGTACGATGTGGAGATTCCGGCGCGCCAGGTTGGCCTTGTCCTCTTCGCGGATGGGGTGGTCGCGGTCGGGAATATCCACGCCCTCTTCCTTGCCGAAGAGCGGCGTGGAGAAGTAGCGCATGCCGGTGTCGTTGATCATGGTCACGATCATCTTCGTGGACGGGAGCGCCGCCGACAGCTTGTTGGCCGCAGCCACGTTGCAGCCGGACGAGATGCCGCACAGGACCCCCTCTTCCCGCGCCAGGCGCCGGGCCATGGCGATGGAGTCCTCCGACGAGACCGTCACCACGCCGTCCACGTAGTCCAGGTCCAGGTTTTCGGGGATGAAACCGTCGCCGATGCCCTCGATGGCGTGGGGCCCCCAGGTGCCGCCGGACAGGATCGGGCACTCCGCCGGTTCCACGGCGTAGATCTTCGCGTTCGGGTTCTGCTCCTTCAGGTACTTGCCGACGCCGGACACGGTGCCGCCGCTGCCCTGGGAGGCCACGAACACGTCCACCCGGCCGCCGGTCTGGTGCCAGATCTCCGGGCCGGTGGTCTCGTAGTGGGCGGCGATGTTGTCCCGGTTGGAGAACTGGCCGGGTTCCCAGTAGCGGTCCGGCTCGGCTCGCTTCAACTCCTCCACCTTCTCCAGGCACAGGTCCACGTCGCTCTCCGCGCCCGGGGTGAGCACCAGCTCGGCGCCGTAGGCGCGCATGGAGGCCTTGCGCTCCTCGCTCATGCCCTCGGGCATCACCACCACCACCGGATAGCCGCACACCGCGCCGATCATCGAGGTGGCGATGCCCGTACTGCCGGTGGACGCTTCCAGGATCGTCATGCCGGGCTTGAGGTCGCCGCGTTCCTCGGCGCTCCGCACCATGCGCCGCAGGATGCGGTCCTTGAGGCTCGACGACGGGTTCATGAACTCCAGCTTGCCGCACAGGCTCTGCGGCCCCGCCGCCACCTTGCGCAGGCGCAGCAGCGGCGTCAGTCCCGCCGCTTCGGTGATGTCCTCCGCGATCCGTCCCCGGGATGCCCAATCCGTCATGGCTGTCCTTTCCAATACACTCCCAACGATTTCCAGGACGTCCGTCAGATACCCAGCATCGCCCGCGGGTTCCCGATGATGAGCTTCTCCACGTTGCGGGGCGACACCCCCTTCTCGTACAGGCCCTGGGCGTAGAGCCACAGCGCCTCCGGTGGCAGCGGGTTATGGGACTGGCCGGTGTCGCTCATGACCACGCAGTTGTCGAAGCCCATGGAATCCATGATGCCCTTGGTGAACTCCAGGTTCACGTACGCCCACATGGGCGAGATGGTGCAGTAGCCGAACTCGCCGATGGCGCCGTAGCGCATCATCTGCTTCAGGAAGTCCAGGTTCATGCCCGCGGGCACGCGGAAGTAGGGATGGGTGATGAGGATCTTCTTGACGCCGCGCTCGTGGGCCGCCTTCACCAACAACTCGATCTCCCCCAGCGAAAGGTGCGCGGTGCCGAGGATGGCGTCGTACTTGGCGATGAGCTCCAGCACCACCAGGGCCTCGTCCACCACCTTGCCGTCCTTGACCGCGGAGATGGGGTCGCCCCAGACGAAGTCCGAGCCGCTGGTCTGGGTGTCGTAGCTGCCGCGGGCGCCGTGAACGTCCACGTGGTGCGCCGCGTCGAGGGTGGGCATCCAGATCTCCTTGGCGCCGAGCCGCAGACCCACCTCGGCCGCGGCCGGGTTGATGCCGCCGACGAACTGGTTCATGACCACGCCGCCGAACACCTTGATGTCCGGAAACTCCTTCTGGATGAGGTAGGCGCGGCTCACCGTGCTCTCGTGGTGGCATTTGAGCACGATGGCCGCCATGCCCGCGTCCGACGCGGCCTTGACGGCTTCACGGTCATCCACCCGCCGCTGGAACACGCAGGGATACGAGTGTACGTGCAGATCCACGGCGCCGTCGAGCTTCATGAATTCCATGGTGTCCCTCCTCCGCTATGCCCAATCAATTGCCGTCATTCCCGCGAAATCCATCATCCCATTCCCACCAACTCCACGCCCAGTTCCCGGCCCACGGCCTCGAGGGCGGCCTGGTTGCTGGTGACGATGGGCAGGTCGTACGCCGCCTTGAGTTGCAGCAGGGTCGCCACCGCCTGGAAGTTGGTGCAGGAGATGAACAGCGCGTCGACAGCCGGGGCCGCGCCGAGCTTCTCCCGGGCGAAAGCCATGATCTCCGGCGGTTCCACCAGCGCCAGGTTGAAGTTGACGCTGATGCCCATGCCGTGGATCGACGCCACTTCGATGCCGTCGTCCTCCACGCTGGCCTTGATGCGCACGTTGAGGTCGTCGATGTAGGGCGTGATCACCGCCACCCGCCGCGCTTGGAGGCCCATGAGCTTGCGCCGCACCGACTCGATGACGCTCACCGTGGGCTTGCCGGTGACCTCCGAGATACGCCGGCACAACTCCCCGTCGTAGGCGTTGCCCCGGAGCGCCCCGGCGCTGGTGCAGCCGAACACCACCACGTCCGGCTTGGCGGTGGCCACGTCGCCGGCGGTGGGCAGGCAGTGATCGTCGAGCATCTCCTCCTCGCCCTTTACGGTGGTGGCCTCCATGTACATCCGTCCCGGGTGGACCGTGGCCGACGCCGGCAGATGGCGGTAGAAGTCCACCTCCATAACGGTGTTCGACGAGGGGATGAGCAGTCCGACCCGTTGCGCCAATGTGCCGCCTCCTTTGCCCGCTGTCAGTCTTCCTCGAACTCGCCCCGGGCCCTGGCCTCCTGGATGGCGAAGAAGACCCGCTCGGGCGTGATGGGGGTTTCGGTGATGCGGATGCCGATGGCGTCGTAGATGGCGTTCAGGATCGCGGGCGTGGTGGGGATGGTGGCGGGCTCGGCCACGCCCTTGGCGCCGAACGGCCCCCGGGGGTCGGGCACCTCCACGATCTCGCACTCGATGTCGGGAACGTCCATGGCGGTGGGCACGAGGTAGAACGCCAGCGAGTTCGTGCGCGGGATGCCGTCCTCCAGGATGTGCTGTTCGTAGAGGCCGTAGCCCAGCCCCATGGTGGCGCCGCCTTCGATCTGCCCTTCCACCGCCACCGGGTTGATGGCCTTGCCGGCGTCGGTGGCCGACACCAGCTTGGTGAGGCGCACGCGCCCGGTCTCGGTGTCCACCTCCACTTCCGCCAACTGCGTGGCCCAGCCGTAGGTGGCGTAGGCGTCGCCCTGGGAAGTCTCCGGGTCGACGTCGGCGGTGGTGTTGTCGTGCCAGCCCCACGCGGCCGCGCGCCGTCCGTGAAAGTGGAGCTGGTGCGCCACCTTGCCCACGGACACGAGCTCGCGGCCCGACTCGACCTCGCACACCTGCCCGCGCCGCACCACGAGGTTCTCCTTCGGGCACTCCAGCATGCGCGAGGCCATGTCGCGGATCTCTTCCCGCAACTCCGCCGCGGCGTTTTGCACCGCCACGCCCTGGACGAAGGTGGCCCGGCTGCCCGAGGTGGGCCCGGCGTCCGGCGTGCTACCGGTATCCGCCGCCACCACGCGAATCTGGTCGGGCTCGATGCCCAACTCTTCCGCGGCCACCTGCGTGACCACGGTCATCACCCCCTGCCCCATGTCGCAGGCGCCCGAGTACACCGTGATGGTGCCGTCCTCGGCCATCTCGATCTCCGCCGAGCCGATATCCGCCCGGCTGAAGCCGTAGCCGATGCCGTAGTACATGGAGCCGATGCCCAAACCTTTTCTGATCGCCATGGACGTCCGCCCGTCTCACGAAGCGGCCTGAGGCCGTTTGAAGCGCAGGTCGCGCGCGCTCATGTAGTCCTTGATCCGCTGCAGCGTCGCCTCGATGCCGCAACCCTCGTTCATCAACTGCCCGGTGGAGGAGGCAAGTCCGGGCTTGAGGCAGTTCTTCAGGCGGAACTCCAGCGGCGACATGCCCAGTTTGTGGGCCAACTGGTCCATCTGGGACTCGTGCGCCACCGCCGCCTGCATCACCCCGAAGCCGCGCATGGCCCCGGAGGTGAGGTTGTTGGTGTAGAGCGTATACGTATCCACGCGGATGTTGGGCACGTCGTAAGGGCCGCTGGCGTGGATGCCCGCTTTCTTGATGACGTACGCTCCCAGCGACACTCCCGCGCCGGTATCGCCGTAGATGTCGCCGTCGAGGAAGGTGAGGCGCCCGTCGGCGTCGGCCCCGGTGCGGAAGTTCATGGCCATGGGATGGCGCTTGGTGTTGGCGACGAGCGACTCCTCGCGGGTGTAGACCAGGCGCACCGGACGGCGCGTCTTGAGCGCCAGCAGCCCCACGTGGATCTCGGCGGTGATGTCGTCCTTGCGCCCGAAGCCGCCGCCGATGGGCGCCTGGATCACGCGCACCTTGTTCATGGGCAGGCCCAGCGCGGGCGCGATCTGCCGGCGGTCGCGGTACGGGTACTGGGTTCCCACCAGGATGTTGAGGACGCCCGACGGATCGACGTAGGCCAGTCCCGCTTCGGGCTCCATCGGCACGTGGTCCATCCGGTGCGTGTGGTAGGCGTTCTCCACGATCACGGCCGACTCCTGGATGCCTTTGTCCAGATCACCCTTGCGCACCGTCGTATGCTGAAAGACGTTGCCGCCTTCGTGAATCCGGGGCGCGTCGGGGTCCAGGGCGTCCGCGTAGGTGAGAATCGGCCGCAGGTGCTCGATGTGCACCTTGATCTTCGACACCGCCTCCTCCGCCGCCTCCTCGTCCTCCGCCGCCACCAGCGCCACGGCGTCGCCCACGGAACGCACCTTTTCTTCCGCCAGCGCGCACTGGTCGGGCACCGCCAGTCCGAAGCGGTTGCTGCCGGGCACGTCCGCGGCCGTAAGCACGGCGTGGACGCCGGGCACGCGCGCGGCCTCCTCGGTCTCGATGCGCTTGATCACCGCGTGCGGCGTGTCCGCCCACAGGATCTTGCCGTGGAGCATGCCCGGCACCACCATGTCGCCCACGTACTCGGTGGCGCCGAGGGCCTTCTCCATGGCGTCGGGCTTGGTGACGTTCTTGCCGATCCAGGAATACTCGCCCTGGGCCTCTTCCGCGTTCCCGGTGGAGGGGTCTTCGCTCATGACACAGCGCCTCCGTTCCCTGCCTGTTCCTTCATTTCGACGGCGGCCGCCCGCACCGCCTTCACGATCTTGCCGTAGCCCGTGCAGCGGCAGATGTTGCCGGAGATGGCGAAGCGGATCTCGTCATCGGTGGGGTCCGGGTTGTCCTGCAGCAACGCATAAGCGCTCATGATCATGCCCGGGGTGCAGTAGCCACACTGGACGCCGCCCTGTTCCACCATCTGGCGCTGGATCGGGTGTGGCATGCCCTCCTCGGCCAGCGCCTCGATGGTGACCACGTCCCGGTTCGCCGCATCCGGCACGAGCACCAGGCACGAAACCACCGGGCGGCCGTCCAGCAGCACCGTGCACGAGCCGCACTCGGCCTCGTTGCAGCCCTTCTTGCTGCCGGTGAGCCGAAGGTTCTCCCGCAGCACGTCCAGCAAAGACTCGTAGGGCTCGGCCGCCGCTTCCATGTCCCGGCCGTTCACCCGGAGAACATACCGCTGTTTCATGGCGTCTCCGTCCCGTGGTCGCTCCGCGCGCGCTCCAGCGCCCGGCGCAGCACCCGCTGCACCAGGATGCCCACCAATTCCTTGCGGTACGCCGCCGTGCCGCGAATGTCGTCGATGGGGCTGCACTCCTCCATGGCGGCGATGCCGGCCTGCCGCAGCAGCTCCGGCGTGGGCTCCTTCTCGAAGACCTGTTCCTCGGCGCGCACCGCACGGACCGGC
This sequence comes from Deltaproteobacteria bacterium, assembly GCA_026712905.1. NCBI lineage: Bacteria > Pseudomonadati > Myxococcota > Myxococcia > Deltaproteobacteria bacterium. The sequence goes on along the minus strand of JAPOPM010000021.1, from coordinate 4,946 downwards.
GTGGGCGCCACCGCCCCCAGGGCGATGCGTACCGCCTCGACCCGCTGGCCCTCCGCGGCCAGGGTTACCCTGGCCGCCGCGCTGGCGATGGCGATGTCCATGGCCGAGCGCGGCGTGAAACGCTCGAAGGCGTCGCCGGTGTGCGGCGCCGGCTCGGGCACGTCCACCGACAGCAGCAGCCCCGCGTTCCCCAGCACCGAGGTCCCGGGTCCCGCGAAGAAGTCCTCCACCGGCAGGCTCTGCTCGGCCCCATCGTCCGTCCGGTAGCTTACCATCGCGTCCAGCACCATGAGCGGCGGCGCCGTATCGGCCGACGGCGAGGCGTTGCACAGGTTGCCGCCGACGCTGGCGATGTTTCTCAACTGCAACGATCCCACCACTCGAATGGCCTCGCACAACGAAGGATAGCCGCCGGCCACGGCCGCCGCGGTCTCCAGGTCGCGCATGGGCGTGCACGCGCCGATGTGGAGCCCGCCGCCGCGCGCGCAACTCCAGTCGGCAAGACCGGGTATGCGCTTGAGGTTCACCAGCCCCTGGCACCGCGCCACCCGGCGGCGCAACTGTATGACGATGTCGGTGCCGCCGGCAAGGGGTTTCCGCGTACCCGCGCCTTCCCGCAGCAGGTCGGCCGCTTCGTCGAGCGACGTGGGCTCGAAGTAGTCGAAGCGCATGGGTCAGGTCCCCGCCCGGGCCGTCAGCTTGGGAATCACCTCCGAGGCGATGATCTCCAACTGCTCCGGCTGATAGCGGTACGGGATCAGGATGATCCGGTGGACGCCCGCGTCCACGTGGGCCTGGAGCTGCTCCACGCACTCGTCCACGGTGCCGCGGATGGCGTGGTCGATGGTCGAGTCGCTCCACTTGGCGATGTCCCACTCGGTGGACAGCCAGTGGCGCATGGGCGCGTCGGCTTCCTCGCGGGGAGGCCCCACGTAAATGGCCAACTGGTTGGTGGCCGTGAGCTTCGAAGGATCGCGGCCGGCCTTCTCGGCGGCCTCCAGCACCTTCGCCCAGCTCTTGGTGAAACCCTCGGGGGTGTAGAAATAGGTCAGCCAGCCGTCGCCCTTGCGACCGGTGCGGCGCAGCACGCGGTCGATGTAACCGCCGATGAGGATGGGCGGATGGGGCTTCTGCACCGGCTTGGGCAGGAGCACCGCCGAGCGCAGGTTCAACTCGTCCACCTGCTCGGTAACGAAGTCCTCGGTCCACAGCCGCACCAGCAGGTCGAGGTTGCGCTCGAAGATGCGCCCGCGGTCCTTGAAGGAGATGCCCACCGCATCGAATTCCCGCGCGTACCAGCCGGACGCCGCCCCCAGGAGCAGGCGCCCGTTGGAGATCTGGTCCAAGGTGCCCAGCACCTTGGCCGCCACCACCGGGTTGCGCAGCGGCAACACCATCACCCCGGTGCCCAGGCGCACGCGCCGGGTGCGCACCGCGATGGCCGTGAGGATGGTCAGGGAATCCAGCACCGGAAAACTCGGGTCCACGCCCAGCAGGATATGGTCCCAGGCCCAGAGGGACTCGAACCCCAGCTCCTCGGCGCGTTGCGCGTAACGGATCAACCCCTCCACGTCCGGGGTCTCGCCCGGACCGACGAAATTGCGAATGGCGACTCCAAACTGTACCGGCATGCGTTTTGACTCCTCGCGCGGCCGCTGCCCGCGCATGCGGTTATGAACGTCCTTTCATGTCCGCGGCCATGTCCATGCACTCCTCAACCGAGAAAGTTCCGCTCTGGGTCGATGCTGCGCAGCGTCTCCAGCTCTTCGGCACTGGGTGCCTCGGTCACGGGCACGCGGTCGGGCACGGGCAACTCGAAACCGGTATTGTCCCGCACCTGTTCGACGGTGACCCCCGGATGCAGGCTCTCCAGCCGCAGGCACCGGCTTTCGGGATCGAACGCCAGGGTGCCCAAATGGGTGACGATGCGGCTCACCGTGCCGAAGACGAGCCCGGCCTCGCGGCGCGATTCACCGCCCGACAGAAAACCCGGACTGGTGACGAAGTCCACCTTCGGCACGAAGCGGCGCCGTTCGTGCATGGTCACCACCATGACCCGGCGGCACAACGAGATGATGTCGTTGGCGCCGCCGCTGCCCGGCAGGCGTACCTTCGGACGCTCGTAGCTGCCGATGACGCTGGAGTTGAGGTTCCCGTAAGGGTCGATCTGCGCACCGCCCACGAACCCCACGTCGAGGAAGCCCCGCTGCGCGAACAGGAACGTATCGGTGATGCCCGGCAACATCTGCGCGCGCGGCGCGGTGCGCATCTCGTTGGTGGAGTACGGCAGCCGCCCGGGCACCATGCGCGGTCCCATGCTGCCGCCTTCCACGACGATGACGAGCTGGGGCGCGCGCGTCTTCTGCGCCAGCACCGCCGCCACCAAAGGCACGCCCACGCCCGCGAACACGGAGGTGACGCCGGCGAGCTGGCGTGCCGCGACCACGGCCAGAAGCTCGGTGTCCGAGTAGTTCATCGCGGTCCCAGAAGCTCCTCGGCGCAGCGCCGCTGGCGTTCCAGCGTCTCCTCGCCGAACAGCGCCAGATACTGCTCGTGGCTGGAAACGCCGTGGACGTAGCGCTCCAGATAGTCGTCGAGGGCGCCGGTGCCGTGCTCCTTGACGGCGTCCGTATAGGCCTCGAAGTGGGCGAAGTCGGCCTCGTAGAGGCCGTAGCATTCATGCGGGAAGGAACCGTAGGGCACCTCCACCACCGCGTCCACCACGAGCCCCGGGATCACCGTGCGGTCGGGCTGGCGGCGAATCTCCTCCTCGTCGACGATTTCCTCGGCCGTGACGATGACGGTGGCGGCGGCCTTGGCGATGTCCGTGTCCATGTGCGGATAGCCGTCGATCTGGCAGTTGCCGAAGCGGTCGGCGCGGTGCACGTGGAGCAACGCCACCTCGGGGAACAGGGCCGGCACCAGGCACAAAGTCTCCCCGGTGAAGGGACACTGCATGGTCTTCGTATCGGTCACGCCCATGAGGTCCGAGCCCAGCATGGTGAGGGTAGGCAGGAACGGCACCCCCATGGCGCCCGCGCGGTAGCGCAGCCCGAGCCCCAGGTGGCTCCATTCCTCGAAACGGATGCGCCCGCCTTCCACCTCCTCGCGCAGCTTGAGGGACAGCCCCCAGGGCAGCGCGATGTCGAACCAACTGGTCATGAGGCCATCCACGGCCTTGGACGCCATGAACAGTTCGCCCTCGTAACACATGAGGTTGCGCGACAGGGTGAGGCCGCGCCGGCGCTGGCGCAGCACCTCCATGAGCGCCGCCAGCGGACTGCGCGAAAAGAGACAACCGCCGATGGCAATGTGGTCGCCGTCGCGGACCTTTCCGACCGCCTCTGTAAGGGTGGTGAGCTTGTCGCCCGTGGACTGGGGTTTGGCCTCGAGCCGCCGCCGGGCTTCCACGAAATCGGCCGATTTCATCGGAAGAGAGCGCCTTCTCGCGACCCTCCGGCGAGGCTGTCGGAGCCGCGGTGAACAGGAGTCCGTGTTGTGTGCATCGTGCGCTCCGCCATCCTCACGGCTGCTAACACCTTACCCGGATTCAGTCAACTCCGCTGCATGCCCCTAACCAACTCTAACGGCCGTCCAGAAAGCGGGCGCAAAGCCCTGTGATGGCGTCGACCCGGTCCGGGTGCAGCCGCTGGAGATCCGGGTCCGCGCGAAACCACGTGAGCTGGCGCTTGGCCAGGCGCCGGGTCGCCTGCCGCATGGCGGCGAGCGTGTCGTCCTCGCCGATCAGGTCCGTGAGACGTTGCACCGCCTGACGGTAGCCGACGCTCTGCATGCTGCGGAGGCCCGCGTGATAGCCTCGCTCCAGAAGCGCGCGTGTCTCGTCCAGGAGCCCGGCCGCCAGCATCTCCCCGCAGCGCCGGTCGATGCGCGCGTAGAGTTCCGCGCGCGACCGCTCCAATGCCACCCCGAGCACGTCGAAGGGACGGTCGTCGAAGCCGTGCTCCCGCTGCCACTCGCTCAGGGGCCGGCCCGTGCTCGCATGGACCTCCAGCGCGCGCACGATGCGCACCCGGTCCCGCCGCTCGATCCGGCGCGCCGATTCCGGGTCCACGCGTTCGAGGCGCTCGAAGAGATGATCGACACCGTGTTCGACAGCGGCCCGCTCCAGGTCGGCGCGGAGCGCGTTGTCCCGGCCCGGTCCTTCGAAGAGGCCCCGCGTCAGCGCCTTCAGGTAAAGTCCCGTGCCGCCCACCACGAGCACGTTGCGTTCGCGCGCGCGGATGTCCGCGATGGCCGCCAGGGCGTGCTCCCGGAACAGCGCCGCGTTGAAGTCCTCGTCGGGATCCACCACGTCCAGCAGGTGGTGCGGCACCTGCCCGCGCTGCGCCGGCGTGGGCTTGGCCGTGCCGATGTCCATGTAGCGGTACACCTGCATGGAGTCGGCGCTGACGATCTCCGCGTCCACGCGCTCCGCGACATCCAGCGCCACGTCGGTCTTGCCCACGCCGGTGGCGCCCACGATGCACACGATCCTGGGTTTGGCCGGCGTCATGAAGTCATCTCTCGCGGAACATGTGCGGTACGAACACGTCCCGCCCGCGTTCCAGGCTGTGTCAACAGTTCACTCGGACACGAAGGGCACGCCGGCCCTTACCGTCATTTCCGCGGAACAGGTTGTGTCAAAACTCCGCTCGGATGAGAATTGGCACCAACGCCCCGAGTCGTCATTTCCGCGGAAGCGGGAATCCAGGGGTGGTGGTGGGACACTACAGCGGCGTTGCCCCACCTCACCCCTCCTGGATTCCCGCCCCCGATCGGGGTCGAGGGCAAGCTTTCGCGGGAATGACGGCCGGGTAGGAGGGGTCGTCACCGAGCCCCTCCCCCCACAGATCCGAGCGTGCGCGATTGACGCACTCGGTTCCTCATCTGACAGGTTCGCTCATTAAACGTTGCCATGAGCGCGTGAACGTGACGTACGGCAGAGG
>JAPOPM010000020.1 GCA_026712905.1 Deltaproteobacteria bacterium | reverse complement strand
GGCGAAGTGCGCGGGGGTCGGTGGCGGGGGTGATGAGGTGGGCGGTCTGGTTGGGGTGCGATCCGCTCCGGGGCCGGCAGGTCTGGCCGGTGGCTGCCAGGTAGTCTTCGGCCGCAGCGTCGCGCATCCGCTCGAAGGCGTCGCGGCGAGCTGAGAGGTTTTGCGCCCGGTCGGTGATGAGTTCGAGTTCGCGGGACTTGATCTCGGAGCCGTCCTGCTCGTGCTGGAGGTCGCGGAGGTCGGGCATGAGGCGGTCAGCCGCCCGGTCGAGGCGCTGGGTCTGGGCGTCGATTTCCTTGATCGATCCTCTTCTACCAATCTGGACGAGATCACTGGAAGTCTATAAAATAACAATTTAATTGGGAAAATGTCTATATCGACCGGCGGGTGATAGACCCGTAGATCCAGCGCGCACCCGACGATTCAACACTGTTGCAACACCGGTATCGTTGCACATGGCACATGGCACATGGGCACATGGCACATGGGCACATGGCACATGGATCCGGTTCTGGTCCTTGCGGCTCTTCGGCCCGTATGTTCCGCCGGCTTGTACTCGCCGCGGGCAATTGCCATGGTGCGCGCCTTCATTCGCTCATGGCCGGCGATGCCGATCTTCAATGTCTTAATGGAATCGACCTTTCATCCTCAGGACCTTGTCCACTTCATTCCAGAAATCGGTGAGCAGCGTCGCGGAGTCCCGGTACTCATACGGACAGATGCGGCCGAATCGGTGCCTATGGTCGCTTTCGCCCCGTTTCGCCTTCCAGGATCTCGCCGCTGCCTCACCGGGTGTGCGTTGTCGAACCCAACCAGCCGAGCGCCGTCCGGCGTGTGCAGCGTCAGCGAATAGCTGAGCCCGTGTTGTCGTTCCGGTGTCACCTTGGTTCGCAGCACGACAAACTTCACTCGGAACATGCGGGCCTCATTCTCGAAGACTGTGCTGGTGGTGGACGAGTCCTCGCTCGCGTCGAGCGAGCAGATGCGGGGACTGCTAAGGATAGCAACCACCCTCCGGGTTCCGTGCGTGGTTCTGGTGGGCGACGAAAGGCAGCTCGGCGCGGTGGAGGCGGGCAAGTCTTTCGAGCAACTCAGGCGGGCCGGGGTGAAGACCGCGGTGATGGACGAGATCCTCCGGCCGGCGCGACAAGGATCTCAAGGAGGCTGTCCGTGCGGTTCTGGCGGGCGAGGTCGGGACCGCTTTCGAGAAGCTCGGGGACCAGATCGCGTAGGCTGAAAGAGAGGATATCGTTAAGGAAGCGGCGGAGCACTGGCTCTCGCTCCTCCCGAAAAGCGCGCTGCAACCGGAGTGATAGCGCCAACAAGGGCTCTTCGGGACGAGGATCAAACGATACGATCCGGGTCAACCCGTAGCGGAAGGCGCAGTCTCCGGTCCTGCGAGGCAAGGGGGTTTCGTTTCGCTAGCGGCCATCGCCACGGCGCGCCGGGCGTCTAGGGGAACCCCCTTCGAGACTTTGGAGGACATGAGGGTATCCCTTATTGGGCCGTTTGCTTTGGTACCTTGCTCAGCAATGCCTCGTGACTGGCTGGTGCCGATGATATATCGGTCCAATACAATTCACCGCCCTTTTCATTCTGGAGACCATCAAGGATCAGGATGTATGCAAACTCCTGGTTATTGGACAGGTCGCAAACATTCTTCAGCGTCAACGGTTTGTCACCCTTTCCAGAGATCAATTTGCCGGTTTCTAGACTTTCGCCACTCAAGCCGGGTGAGACAATGGCGAAGCCTAGATCACGACTGGAGTCTGGTTGCTTCCCTCGGCAAATCGTGGCCCGCTCGTAAGCGCGGAGCACTTTGACCGGTTTAATCGCTTCAGGGTAGAATAACAATTGGGCTCCCCACTTTATCTTTGTCCCAAGCGAAACCGCATTTATCTTTGTCCCAAGCGAAATCGCATTCAGGTTAAGTTCGGCCGGCGTGGTAAGGCTTGAATCGCTACGGGCGACCTGGACCGGAATCGTTGAATACGCACCCGCACACAGAACGGCCAACGCAAAACAAAGGCCCGGGCGTATGATGGTCATGACGCTGTTCCTTTACTAGCTGCCGCCATCACTCTAAAGATAACCCAACACACGAGTGCCGAGAACGTTAGGCCGCCGAGAAAAAGTCTCGCGGGACTGTAGGCTCGGTTTGGCCAACTAACGAGCCAAGCGATCCCAAACGAAGGCGTCAACGCAAAAAAGACAAGAACGATCTTACCAATAAGCTCGCTGCCAAATACCCCGAGGACACTCCCCGGGTCGGGTGTGACCAGAGGCAAGAGGGCATTAATGAATCTGACAAATACGAGGGAGGAGAAGAGCGTCAACGCTCCGACAAAGGTGTAAAGAAAGATAATGGGTCCGCGGAGAGGCTGTTCGATCTTGCCGGACCACTGCATTCTCAGGTCAGCAACCCATTTGGCCAGTTCCTGACTGAGCGTTGGTGTGCCGTCTGCCATTCTGAACCCCCCGGATAGCGTTTTCGCCGACAATCACGCCAGTAAAGGCGATGACTATGCCCAATAGCGTCAGATTTTTTGGGGTCATCGGCTTCCATCACGTCGCCCGCCACGGTCACCTTGCTTTGACAATTTACCACGCGATCCGCAGTGGACCAAGAGGAGTTTACGCGGGCGCGGCACGAACTGTCTTGGCATCAGGAGGAACCCGACGAACAACATCGCCCGTTCCTCGATACGGACAAGATGGCATGGCGCGGCCGGGCGCTCGACGCTCATGAGGCCCGATGACCGGGAGGCCGTCGCCGTAATCCGCTTGTTGGCGCTCACCGGATGCCGCCGCAGCGAGGTCCTGAATCTGTGGTGTGTAGCGCCACATCGAACCTGACGCAATCGATCTTCCAAACGCCAAGACCGGCCCACACGCGGTGCCACTCGGCGCGGCCGGGGGGCACACATCCGATGGAGGGACCCGAGCCGACTTCCAGACCCGCCCATGCCCGCACTACGCTGCCCGCCCGTGGGGTCTCGTCTCCTGGCGCCTACCGGTCCCGGCTGAACGAGCGCCTGTTAAGGGGTGGCGTCGGGTGGCTGTTGGGAAAGATGGCGCCGTACCGGGCGATTTGTGCCGCGAACACCGCCACCGGCTCGGTCATGACCACCCAGGAAAACACCTTGGGTACAAGGCGACGTGGTCAGCGAACCCCGATAACGCCACGCCGTCCGCTCCTCGGGCAACAGCGCGGTGGCGTCGACGCTGGCCGGGGCAGGTCCTGGCCGGCATGTGGCGCCATATGGGCGCAAGGACATGGTTCTTTCCTCCCTCCTTCAGAAGCACCCGACCACCGCGAGCGCGCCCTTGTTGCTACGGTGCACCAAGAGCAGCTCCATCGGCAGTCGGACGCCGCGACGGTATGCTCGCTGCCATGGTGAAAATGGAACTGGCGCAGTTCCTAGCTGACGCCGTCGAGGGTCATCCCGCTCCCCGGCGCATAGTTCACCTGAATCGCATGTCCGTTGTTGAGAAGCACGATGGGAGTCGGCGCATAGTCAAATTCGATGGGTCGCTGCTGGTGCACCTTTGTGCCGACCAAGTCGATGGGCGACTGTTCGGCCCCCTTGGCGCAATCGGAGAACGCGGGGTGGAGCGAACCCCAGCGCGTCGGACCCTTGTTACCCTCGTAGCTCCACGGAACCGCATCGACAGCGGCCACGCCGGAAAGCATGGCCGTGCACAGCGACAGTGGCAAGGCGGCACGTACTCTCATGCAATTTCTTTCGTGCGCCGGGACGCCACATCGGGAGTCCGGCTCTGTCCGGGCGCGGATGGGTTTCGAACCCCCGCCTCTGCGTCGGATTGCAATTGCTCGGACAGGCTCCCGGCCGCCACGTCTTCGGTGAGATGCACAGGGCTTTCCATACGTGCGAATCCCGTGCCGGTCAAGGGAGCAGCCGAAGGGAAGCGCCGTTGCCGCGCCGCCCCGTTGACTTTGAGGAATCCGTGCCTGGAGAAGTTTGACGGCGTGGATTTCCCTCTATTGGCATCGATGGCGCGGAATCTCAAACCTCGGATGCCTTTGGCAATCACTCCTTAAGGGCTTTCAAACGGGAAGACGCCGAAGCGCCATCCCATCGCATCGGGGAAGGAAGCGGCGGTCAGCCGATGAGGCCACCGTCGTTGCGGGTCACCGCGGTCACGGCCGAGCGCGGCACGGTGTCGCCGCCGTCGGTGAAGTGGCTGTCGCCCTTCTCACCGGGATGCTGGATACCCACGAACAGGGTCCTGCCGTCGGCGCTCCAGGCGATGCCGGTGACTTCGCACTGCTTGGGACCCACCAGGAAGCGGCGGATTTCCCCTGTCACCGCGTCGCCCACGAGCATCTGGTTGTTCCCCTGGCCCGCGAACCCCTTGGCGTCGGTCTGGATCCACGGCATGCCGTTGCGGTCGAAGGCGATGCCGTCGGGGGAGTTGAACATGTTGCCCTTGTCGAGATTCCTCGAGCCGGAGTTGGCGTTGCCGTACACCGCGGGGTTTCCCGCCACCACGTAAGGGTCCCAGGTGAAGCCCGTGGCCAAGTGGTTGCCGCCGTCGGGCCGCCAGCGCACGATCTGGCCGTACAGATTGCCGGCTCGGGGATTGGGCCCGCCCACGGGAGTCGGGTCGCCGCCGGCGTTGGGTTTCTTGCCGCGGTTCTTGTTGTTGGTAAGCGCGCAGTAGACCTCCGCCTTTCGCGGATTCGCCGCCACCCATTCGGGACGGTCCATGGTGGTGGCCTTCACCGCGGAT
>JAPOPM010000019.1 GCA_026712905.1 Deltaproteobacteria bacterium | reverse complement strand
GTTCGGAGCGTTTCGAGATAGGTCGGACCGCGCAGGGCTTCGGCCTTTTCGGTGAGACCCTCGCGTTCCGTGACAGCGCGGTAGCTCTCCTTGATGCCTTCGATGGTGTCTGAGAGTTGCTGGTAGGAAGCCACGTGGTTGCGGTCCACGTTGTCCTGTTCGACCGTTCGGATCAGCTCGTCGAGGAAGGGCGTTTCGCCGTCCGGCGAGCGGTTGGCCCGGAGCCAGTTGACGGCTGACAGTCCTCCGGGAGGACGTGGCCGGACCATGCGCTTGTAGTAGCCTTTCGGTTCATGGCGCGTCGGAATCGCGGGGTCTGGCGGCGGCGGCGGTTCCATAGCGGTGGCGCGTTCGTCCGGAGGAAGGATGAAGTCGCGCGCGGCCTTTTTCGGATCGGACCGCGACCAGAGTTTGGCGAGGTGGTCCCGCAGGTCCTGGTCGGTGACGTCGCGCTGGTGCTCATATTCTGGGCGTTCATCCGCGACCGTCATCCGAAGCGGCTCGGCATTCACGTAGACGTCGAGGCGGTCCCGGTGTCTGGTGAGGCTCGGATAAACCGTCTCCAGCGCCGGCCGATCGTCGGCGAGGACATAGGCGTGGTCGACGGTCGCGCCCTGGGCGGACGAGAAGGTGAGTGCGTATCCGTAGTCGAGCCGCGGCAGTCCGTGGCGGCCTTGATCGGGGTTCCAGTCGCGGATGTCGTCGGGGTCGAAGGTGAATGTCTTTCCGTCGTCTCTGCGTGCCGTGATGATGTGCCGGACCTGGCCGCGCTTGTTCCTGAAGGGCTGCCCGGTTCCGTCGGTGGGAGTCTCGATGGTCTCGACGGTGACAAGGTTGCCGGTATCGAGGCCGAGGTCGCGGCAGGGGGTCCGGATGACGAGGCGGTCGCCAGGTGCGACGAGGATGTTGCGGGGATTGTTGTGCCGCGTGTCGGAGTTGTCGCCGGCGACGGTGATGGTGACTTCCGCCGCGCGCTGCTCGTCCGTGAGGGCCAGGTGGCGTAGGCACGGAGACAGCGTACCGATTTCGTCATGTGTGCGGGCGATGACGAGGGTGGACCGATCGGGAGATTTCCGGCGGTGTTTGTCCCAGTCTTCGACGAGTTGTTTCAGGGTCCTTTCGAGATTGTGGCCGAGATGAAACCGGTCCCGCTCGTGGTAGGCGGCGATGCTTTTCGCGACGCTTTCGGTGGCTTCTTCGCGGTTGTCGGCGAAGCCGTCGCGAAGGTTCGATGAAGCCGTGATCTGCCAGGGAACGAACCGCGGAGCATCGGCGTCGGCCCGGTATTGCCGGACGAGTTCCTGCCGTTCGGCATGGCTCATTGTCGCCAGGCGCTCGCGCGCTTCGGCAGGCGTGATGCCCTGCGCGTGGACCAGGACGTCCTCGGCATCTGCGCGCTGGCGGCGGATCTGGGTTACGAGTGTGCTGCCGATCTCGTTGCGCAGCAGTCTCAATCCGGGTCCGGCGCCGATGGGTTGCTGCTGCCTGGTATCGCCGGACCAGATGATGCTGGCGCCGGTCTTCTCGGCGATTTCGAGGAGCTGCGCCGTATGCTCGACCTGCAATTGGCCGGCCTCGTCGACGATGATGAGGGACTTCTCATCGAGTTCGAGTTTCTGTTGCTTGTACATGTTGAGGAGCTTCATCACGCACCAGGCCTGGATATGCGCAGCCGCCCCGAGCTCTTTGGCGTTCCGCCAGGCCTGGGCCGTGCCGTAGACCGTCCAGCCCGCCTTCCGGTAGATGTCCGCGATGGGAGTGAGGGTGGTGGTCTTACCGGAACCGGCTGCACCTTCGATGATGAGGTTGCGTTTGCCGACGGTTGCGGCGCGGACCGCATTTGCCTGCTCGGCGCTGAGAGGCTCCCCCTTTTCGGTCATGGTCTCGAGGTGCGTGTCGACGAACTCGGAGGGGATGGATTGCGCTGGCTGGACGGCAAGCGACTGACCGAGGCGCCCGATATCCCGTTCCCGATCGAGATGCGCTTTGGCGGTGAAGACGCGTGTCTGGAGCATGTTGGCCTTGACGTCCGGTCCCTCGCCCCAGCGGTCGAGTTCGACCACGTCGGAGCGTTCGATGACCTGCGATGTCATGGCTTCGATATTCTCGGGCGCCAGCATGCCGGGCATGATGTGAGCAATTCGCTGCATCAGATCGGTCATGTGCCAGACGGCTTCATTTTCCGTGAGGTCGTTTGGAATTTCTTCGAGACGCTTGCGGACTTCAGCTTCGTCCTCGTCCGTTATGCTGTGGCGTGGAATGCTGTCGAGGACGGTGGTGACATCCTCGACGAACCGTGCGCGTTGGAGGTCCCAGAGGAGCGACCGTCCGACCGGATCGAGGCTCTGTTCCTTGCTTGCCCGGGTGCGTTTTACGATCTTCTCGGCGGCCGCGCGGTTGTCGCCGGTTGAAAATCCCATTGCCCTTGCGGCCTCGGTGATGGTGTTGCTCCGGCTCGACCAGTGTTTCTGGAGATCCTGGGGTACGCCGCAAATGCGGAAGAACGCGTTGTCGCGGCCGTGGCGTTCGACGGCGAAGCCGAAGCGTTGGGTGATGTTGTATGCGAGCGCCAGGCGGTAGATGGATCCGGCGGTCCTGTACCAGTCATATAGGGGTTTGGCGTGTAGGGATCGCCACTTGCCGTCGTCAGCGAGGGCGGCGTTGAAGATGACACAGTGAGTATGGAGGTGTGGTTCGTTATCGCGTGAAGACTGGTGCTGGAAGGTGGCGGCCATGATCTTGGCGCGCATCGCTTCGAGGGTTCCGTCCTCTCCTCTTCGTCTGGTCCATGCGCAGTACTTATTGATGATGAGGTCGAGCGCTGTACGGACGGCGTCGTCATGGGCTCGGGCGAGCTCGTTATGGATATGGTCGTCTTCGCCATGGGTCATTGCCCAGAGGGTGGAGACGGACTTGTCCGCGCCGAAGGTGAGATCGAATGCGGCAGTGCGGGTTTCGCTGCCGGCGTTTCTTGTGAGCTTCAGCGGCTCTCCGTTGTCGTTCTCGTCGTTTGGATTGAATGGCGCGTAGCCCTGGTGAAGCCGGTGGAAAGCGTTTGCATCGACCCGCCGCCCGTCCTCCAGGCCGAACAGTCCGTGCGGGTTGTACCACACGCCGTCGGGCTCCTCGCCGGCGAGGTAGTATTCTCCGGGCGGCCGGTGAGAGGCCTGCGATTCGATGTAGTAGTCCGCTGCTTCCTTGGCGCTGGAGATTCTTGCGAGGGTTCCGACCATGCCAGGCGTCTCAGCGCTCGACCTTGCGGTGGTGGTGATCGATGCAGAAAGCGCGGATGGCCTGCTGGATCGCGTGGCTTATGGAGATGCCGAGTTCGGCTGCGGTGATCCTGAGGGATCGCAGTTCCTCTTCGTCGAGATAGACGTACTGGCGCTTCCTGGAGGCGGGGCGTGATCCAGTCTTGCGGGGTTGGAACTTGCGAGCGGGCTTCATGAGGCGTCTTCTTTACGGTCGAAATTGCGAAATGCACCCATTTCGTTTGAGGGAGTTTGGCGAAAAAAAGTTCGGTGCGATAAAGCGTTACTTGGCGTGAAGTGTTTCGAAACACATCCATGTGCAAGAGTATGACAGCCAGAATGCTTGTTACCGGGACGTATCATGGGGGTGTTCGCTATCGGATGATGTGGTGGGAGGCATAATGATGGAGGATGGAGAGGGGAGCAAGGGGTTGCGATCTGAAAACTGGAAGGGGATATAGGAAGTCGATGACCCACGAAACGGATGAAGGGAATCGGGGGAGAAATCAAATGGTGAAAAATGCGCAAAAAGCTCGTCGTAACAGGAGAAGAACGGTTCAGGAGGCAGGTATCGACTTCGAAGGTATCGTCGATGATCTTGGGAAGGAAAAGCCCAGGACGATCATGGTGAGTGAGGCGTTGGAGCGTTTGGTAGTGGCACTTTCGGAAGGGCATGAGCGGGGGTTGATGGTCGGGCAGATAGCAGAAATCTGTCGTCGACGAGGCCTCGATGTGGATGAGGATGAAGTGCAGGATGCATTGGCAAATGCGGCGGCAGGGGAGGCAGGGGAGAGGCGCACGGGGTAGAGATGACATGAGCGGGCGGTCGAACTGAAGAGGTAGAGAGCAAAGTAGCAATAATCTCACAATCGGTGTGAAGCGAACGGTGAAATGTGACCGGTACGCGGAGCAAAAAAAGGGCCGGCGCTGAAACACGCCGGCCCTTGGTGTCAGATGAAACGCGGATGGGTGTCCGCGAGTGGGGTCACGCGGCGAGCCTCTCGTAGAGGAAGCGCGGACTGGAATTCACGTGTTCGACCACGCGGGGCAGCAGCTCCGAGGGGGATGAGACCCGGAACCGGGCGCACGGGTCGGTCAGGATGAGGACGGAATAGAGCGGTCCGTCCGGGGCGCCTTCGTCCGCGAAGGTGGCGATCTCGCCGATGATGCGGCCGCCGCGGTGGATGTGGGTCAGCGCCGGCGAGTAGCGGTGGAAGCAGATGCCGGTCTCGGACGAGCAGCCCGGGCAGGAAGGGCTGGTCTCAGTGCGCCGGGGCAGCGCGAGGGGGCCGGATTCCTCGCGGGAGCCGTCCTCGTTGAAGTGGACGGTGAGGAGGGGTTCACCCGCGGGGCGGCCGTCGGGGGACGCCCGATATATGTGGTTGACCTCGCCGGGCGCGGGGTACTCGGCGTAGCTGTAGAGGATGTCCTCATACGCCCAGAAGAGGGTGTCATAGCGGCTGGAACCGGACCGGGCGGGCCTGGATTCGGTTGCCGGGCGTGTGTAGGCGAGGATGTACGAACCGGACATGGGAACCTCCCAGGGTTGAGTTACCAAAGCGAAGCTTTGCTGTTCTTTCGAGACGAAGGTGCTCACCGGCGCGGTGTTGCGAGGAGCGTGCCGAAGGCGCCGAAGACGGTGGGGGCGGCGATCGCAGCGAGAGCGAGCGAGATGTGAATCCGGTCCGAGAGGACGAGCGGTTCGAGCAGGAACGTGGCCGCGACCGCGTAGGGGATGCCGAGGATGGCGAGGATGAAAAAGAAACGATTGGCGCAGGCGGGCATGGCGGTGATTCCCCGGAGGTTGGTTCACCCGAAAGCGGCTTTGCTGAAACTCCGGGGAGGTGAACGGGACCGGGGATGGGAGCAAAAAAAGGGCCGCCGCGGTGAAGCGGCGGCCCGAGTGGGGAGGGAGGAACGATCGGTATGGCAGCGATCAGAAGGGAACGGGATCGCTGTCGTTGAGGCCGGTGGGCTCGGGCGCCGGGGCCGGTTGGGCCGCGGGCTGCGGTGCGCCGCCGGGCTTGTCGAGGAAGGACACCTGGCTGCCCGGGATGACCATGATCTCGGTGGCGAAGCGGTCGGTCTGCTCGCCTTCCTTGCGCCACCGGCGGGGCTTGAGCGTGCCCTCGACGAAGACGAGCCGGCCCTTGCGACCGTGCTTCTCGAACATCGAGACGAGACCCTGCTGGAAGGTGACGACCTGGTGCCACTCCTGGGAGTCGACGCGCTCGCCCGACTGCTTCGAGACGTAGCTCTCGTCGGTGGCGACGCGCAGCTTGGCGATCTTGGTGCCGTTGGTGAGGGTGACGATTTCGGCGTCGGCGCCGAGGCGCCCGATGAGTTCGACGCGGTTCAATCCGAAAGCCATTATGGCCTCCTCTGTTTGACGATGGCTGAAAGAGAACCGAGCGACCGGATCGTCCGACCCGATCATCGTTCAGTTCGAAAAAGCGCAAGCTTCCCTAAAACTTGAAACCCCGCGTGACGGCAAGAGAGGTAGTGGCCGGTGAGTTGGAGGCGGGGCAGCTGGGTGACGGAAGAGGCGGTAGCGGCTCGGCACGGGTGAGCATGGAGATCACCGTTCCGAGGTAGATGGCGAGGGCGACCGTGACGATGAGGACGCAGAACCGCACGTAGAAGCGCGAGATGAAGTCGATGGCGTCGAGCGTGCGGTAACGGAGTCCGGCGAGGAAGTTGGGGAAACGCGGGCAGCGCCGGCGCGGGTAAAGGATGTAGCGGAAGGTGGGTTTCGGCCGGCGTCCGAAAGAGGGAGCGGAGGCGTCCGGTGAGCTGGTGGCGCGGAGGAGCTCGCTGTCGAAGTCGCATGGCGGGATGGTGGGGACGGACGGTTGATGGCCGATGAAGGGAACGATAGCGCGCATGGCTGCCTCCGGGTTTCGGTTTGCAGCCGAGGCGCTTTTCTGGTCTCGGTACATGCCCGGAGGGGGGAACAAAAAAATTGCCGGCACTGCTGCGCGCCGGCAGTTGAGTCATCGAAGGGAATCGGGATTTCGCTTGCTTGAGGAGGCGGTTGAAAGCGCGGTTGCGGCTGGAGATGCGGGATGCGCGGTTGCCTTTCGGTGAGTTTGGCAGCCTATTGGCGCTTGGAAGGACTCGCGGCGAGGGGAGACCCAGACGTGGAGATGTTCGGGGTAGGAGCAGCGTGACGGTGCTGGTATGCCGTCTCGTCCGCCAGAAATTGCGCTTTGAGTCTATCGACTTTCTGGCGGTCGGTTTCGTCGAGGTTGTCGATGAAGTCCTGGAGGGTGTTCGGCATCAGCTGGTTCCCTTGGTGGCGAGCCGGGCAAGGTGGCGGTCAAAGCGCTCGTCAGCCTTTCGAATGAGTTCGCGGTAGAAGCGTCTGCTTGAAAGGCCGGACTTGTCGGCGGCAACGAGAAGAATTGCGCTGCGTGAAGGGTCGAAGGCGAAGGCGATCCTCCATGCGCCGTCGGCGGCGTTGAAACGCATTTCCTTCATGTTGGCGTGTCGAGAGCCGCTGAGTGTGTCGACGTGAGGTCGCCCGACATGGGGCCCGCGTTCTTGAAGAATTTCCGTCATTGCGACTATGGACACCTTGACCGGGTTCGCGAGCATTTCGAATTCTGGAGCAAATTCGTCGGCCAACTCCACGTGCCAATTCATAACGAGAGGTTGGGGCGCGGTGTGGCGCGAGTCAAGGTAGCGGGCAGGTCCATGGCGGTATCCTCTGCGAGTGTAGGTTGCGTCGGACCAAGGCTTTTCTACGCTGGCACGCTGTTGTGGAGGTAGGTGAGTGAGGCCGGGGAGTCGGAGCAAAAAAAGGGCCGCCGCTGTGAAGCGACGGCCCTGTCGGGGGAGGATCGGAGAGGGTGGTCGCGGTCAGGCGGCCATGGGGTAGGATTCGTCGAGCGACGGGAGATCGTCCGAGGCCGGTGCCGGCGTGGGGTCGGCCGAGGCGCCTGCGGCGGCGGTGCCGGGTTTGTCGAGGAACGACACCTGGCTGCCCGGGATGACCATGATCTCGGTGGAGAAGCGGTCGGTCTCCTCGCCTTCCTTGCGCCACCGGCGGGTCTGCAGCTTGCCTTCGACGAAGACGAGCCGGCCCTTGCGACCGTGCTTCTCGAACATGGCGACGAGGCCCTGCTGGAAGGTGACGACCTGGTGCCACTCCTGGGCGTCGACGCGCTCGCCCGACTGCTTCGAGACGTAGCTCTCGTCGGTGGCGACGCGGAGCTTGGCGATCCTGGTGCCGTTGGAGAGGGTGACGATTTCGGCGTCAGCGCCGAGGCGCCCGATGAGTTCGACGCGGTTCAATCCGAAAGCCATGTTGGCCTCCTCTGTTTGACGATGGCTGAAAGAGAACCGACCGACCGGACCCTCCGGCCCGATCGTCGTTCGGTTCGAAAAAGCGAAAGCTTTACTCAAACTCTGGACGGATGTTGTCGGCGGGGCCGATCCAGAGCGGAGGAAGGACGTCGCGGATCTCGCGAGAGGACATGCCGATCTCTGCGAGGAGCTCCGGAGCGTTGAGGGGTTCGCGATCCGACGACGCGGAGGCGCGGTCGACGTCGATGGTGTCGATATACATGGCAGCCCTTTCTTCTGCTGGCCCGGTATTCCGGGCGGTTGCAGAAACGGGGCTTTCCTTAAACTTGTTCGCGGGAGAGCGGATGTGGGGAGCGGAAACCGGTAGGGAAACAGAAAGAGCGAGACGCGGTTGAAGGGGAGTGCGCGGCGAGATTGTACGACCCGCCAGTTCCACCTTCAGGTGCAAGAACGGCTGCAGGTGGGCTGAGTGGCAAATGACGAGTGGGCGCAGTCGTGCGACAGGAGAGGGCCGGGAAGCTATTGGTGGCGGTAGATCGAGCGGCGATGGCCGATCTGGACGACTAGTACACGTTGTTCGTCGTCGTGGAGTTCGCACAGGATGCGGTAGTCGCCGACGCGATAGCGCCAGTAGCGGCCGAGAGTGGAACCCTGCAGCGTGGCGCCGGCCTGTCGCGGATGATCGAGTTGAGACAACCGGTTTCGCAGATAGGTGCGGATCCGGGCCGAGTCGGGTGGATTGAGCTTCTTGATTTGCCTGGCCGCGCGCTCCGCGATTTCAATCTTCCACGCCAAGGTAGGCGTCCAATTCGTCGAGCGTGAGAGTCCGGTCGCCGGAATTTCGGTGCTCCGCAGCGGCGTTCTCGGCGGTGTGCAGGTCCTCGAGGTCCTCCAGATGACGTTCGAGGGCTTCGCGAATGTAGAAGGCGGCGGTGCGGCCCGAGCGGGCGGCAAGGGCGCGCAGGCGGTTGTGGGTTACCTCGGGCAGTCGCACGGCTGTTTGCTTCATTGTCCGGCTACCTCACCGTCGCGGTGGCGTCGCTCGCGAGGCAGTTGTGCTCAAGGGCGAGAACTGTCTGTATGCCGACGAATTCTGCCTGGATGGTGGGTTCATCGTCTTCGAAGATCAGGGCGAGGACTTCTGCGTTGATTTCGTCGAGAGAGTTGCCTTGAGAGTGAGCGCCGGGGATGCCGGGGACATGACCGATGTAGACGCCGGTATCGGGGCATCGCTGGATGACAGCTGTATAGGCGCGCATGGTGGACGCTCCTTTCGGTTGTCGGGATGGAATGTAGAGCGGAAGCGGTGTTGGGGAAAGATGGCTGGAGAAGTGCCGGGCTCTACTCGGGGGCGGGACCGTGGATGACGACATCCACGCCGTCTAGCGTGGAGAGATGGTGGAGGATCAGTTGGCGGACGTCGGGCCAGGGCAGCCCGCCGAGGCCGCAGCCGAGCGGGGGGATCGCAATCGAGCGGATGGTGTTTGTAGCGATGGCGCCGGCTAGGGCGTGGAGGCCTTGGGTTACGTCGTCGAGGCGGCTGGCGTCGCGCCAGTGGCGTTTCGTCGGGAAGTTGACGATGAGGCGGGGAACGCCGGCGTCGAAGACGTGCAGGCGGCCGGGGGCGAGATCGCGGCGGCGGCATGCGGCGGCATAGGATGTGAAGTTGGCGGGGAAGCGGCGCTTGAACTGGAGCGCCAGGCCCTTGCCCATGACGCCGACGCAGTTGACGGGATTGACGAGGGCCTCGCAGCCGGAATCGAAGATGTTGCCCTGGACGAACCGGATCATGGCGATGCTCCTGGAAGGGGACGGTTGCAGAGACTGGGGCTTTGCTTCGGCTTGGGCGCTGGCGGCAAAAAGAAGGCCGGCGCTCTGGAGAGCGCCGGCCGATAACGGGGTTGGGCGGGTCAGCCCTGGAGGCTCTCGTCGTTGATGAGCTCTTCGGTTGGGGGAGAGTCCGGCGGCGGAGGCGCGGCCGGATCGGCTCCCTGGGGGGCGGTGTCGTCGCGTCGGTCCAGGAAGAGAAGCTGGCCGCCCGGTGGTATGACGATTTCGGTGGAGTAGTGGTCCGTGCCGTTGCGGTCTGTCCATTTCCGCGTCTGCAGTCGCCCGGAGACGAAGACGCGGCGGCCCTTCTTGCCGTGCTGGGACAGAAGGTCGACGAAGAACGGGTGGTAGGTGGCGATGCGGTGCCATTCTGTCCGTTCGGTGTAGTCGCCGGTCGAGCGGTCCTTGAAGCGCTGCGAGGTTGCAATTGAGATGGTTGCGACGCGGCCGGAGTCCTGAAACGTACGGACTTCGGGATCGCGTCCGAGGTTACCGATAACCTCGGCGCGATTGAGCGATTGTGCCATGGATGTGTGAACTCCCTGGTGCACTGGTTGTCGGGCCGCAGGGAGATTCTGGCCTGCGGGGAGTCCGCAATCAATGGGGAAAAGGAGTGTGTGGCGCCGGCCGAATCGATAGCGGGATCACCTGCAGGTGCAGGGGAGAGCGTTAGTGGATGTGGCTGGGGTCGAGGTCCTGGAGGGCGTCTGTCGCGCGGGACCTGTCGGCTATGCGCTGAGCGTCGGCGCGACTCTGGCCGAGAGGAGCGTTGAAGCGGTCGCAAAGCTCGAGGGCTTCGTTCATGTTGGTTGCATGCAGTTCTGTCGGGATGTGGCCGGGGACGCCTTCGATCGTGATGACGATCTGGATAAGGCCTGGGGTGTCGGTGGGCTCGGGAACGAAGGCGTAGGTGATTTCAGGTGGAAGGCCGTGGAAGGGCATTGGCGTCTCCCTGCGGGAAGAGGGAAATTATAACGCGGGGGCGGGGTGTGAGGAATCCCCAGGGGTCGGTAGGTCAGATGCTCAGGAATGTGCGGTGAGCGGCGTCAAGGAGCCCGGCGTAGGTGGTCGGTTCGATCGTGTCGCCGGTCCGGCGCCGGATGGTGATGCAGGCGGCGCAGTCATTGCCCATGTGGCGCTTGTGGGCAATCTGGCGCCTTCGCAGAAGGGCGATGGGGTCGGGAGCGCGGCGGCAGGTTTGGTGGCGTTGATGACGATTCCGTCTTTGACGGTGCTGGAGGGACTTACCGGGAAGATTGAAATACCCGCCGCCTGTTGAGGGTCAAGCTGCTTCTTCCACGGTGATTACCAGACGCTTCCTGAAGCTGGCCAAGGCCTCTTCCAGCCTGCCGATCTTGGTGGTGTGGCGGGGATCGAGCATGCGGCGAACCTCGCTCTCCTGAATGCCCATCGACACCGCGAAGGCGCTGTTGGACAGCCGCTGCTCTCGCAGGGCCTCGTAGAGCGCCACCTTGGCGGCCAGCACGGCGCCAGGAACTGCGGTCGGTCGGCCTTTGGCCGGGCTGGGCGCCGGAATGGCCTCGCGCCGCGCGATGCGGCCCGCGAGCGCCTCCTCGAGGCAGTCGGCCGCTTCCGCGAGCGCTTCGGCGAGCGTGTTGCCGTCCGTGAAGGCCTCGTCGAAGTCCGGGAAGGTGACCGAATAGCCGTCGTCGCGTTCCTTGTGGAGGTCGATGGGGTAGCTGTAACGCGTTACCATGGTCGGAACTCCCTAAAGGTCGTCCGGGTCGATGCCGAGCTGTTTGCACATGCCGTGGAGCGTGCCGGTCTTGAGCGGCTTCCTGCGGTCCTTCACCACGGTATGGCGGTCGCCGTAATAGAGGGTGCCGTGGCTGCCCTTGCCCCTCGTCCTGTCGAATCTGACCGCGATCCCGTTCCTGCGTGCAAGTCTTCTCACTCCCGCTATGAACTCGCGCCCGGTCACGGAGGGGAATCTCGCACAAAAATGCGCGACGGGACAAGGCTCGTTTCGCATTCGCAGTCCTGGCAGAAGGCCATTTGCATGGTGGAGTCGAGTTCCCAGGACTGGGATTCGACGGACCAGGCGGCCCATGCGTCGAGCTTGACACGGTCGGAACGGCATGTCGTGCAGAGATAGGTGAGACGGGTGGCCGGGGGCATGTCAGGGGCTCCTGTTCATTGCGATTTTCGCGAAGGAGCCTTTGCACCAGGCCATGGTGGCTTCGATAAAGGGATCGAGCTTGTGCGAGGGACAGACGTGCAGGACCTCGTCGCGAAAGCGGCGGAGGGGGAAGGCGGCTTCGCAGTCTTCCTCGTACCAGCCGTCGGTGGAGCGTTCGTCGGGGGGCATTTGGGCGAGACGGTCGTTGGAGAGCCATATCCCGCCATGGGAGGGGGTGTGGACGGACACGATTCCCTCGGCGAAGGGTATGGCGGCGTCGACCGGTCCCCAGGGGGAATAGTGGCCGGGCTCCGGGGGATGGAGGTTGCGGGGCATGGGCGGCTCCG
>JAPOPM010000018.1 GCA_026712905.1 Deltaproteobacteria bacterium | reverse complement strand
AGGTGCCCCCGGTGATGTTGGGTCCGCCCTCCATCACCGGGGGCACCTGACCCGCCATCCTGCCATCCCCGCTTTGCATCCCCCCACCGAATCCGCTACACCCCACCCCAACGCCCCCGTCGCGAAAGGAACACCATGCGCCTAGGACTCCCCGACTTCGTCTCCAACTCCTACTTCCCCGCCATCGCCGCCGTGGAACTCGGCTTCTTCAAGGACGAAGGCCTCGACATGGAACTGGAGCTCATCTTTCCGGTCCCCGCCACCCTCGAGGCCCTGAGAGACCACAAGCTCGACTTCGTGGCCGCCTCGTCCCACGCCACCCTCACCCAGTTCCCGGACTGGAAGGGGGCCAAGCTGCTCGCGGCGCTGGCCCAGCACATGTACTGGTTCCTGGTGCTACGGACGGACCTGGGGGTCCAGCGCGGCGACCTCGAAGCCGTCAAGGGGCTGCGCATCGGCGCCGCTCCCGGGGTGGACCTCGGACTCCGACGCATGCTCAAGGCCGCGGGCCTCGACCCCGAGGCGAACAAGATCGAGATCGGTCCCGTGCCCGGCGCCACCGCGGCCGGGGTCTCCTTCGGCGTGACCGCGGCCAAGGCCCTTTCCGAGGGCGCCATCGACGGCTTCTGGGCCAACGGCATGGGCGCGGAGGTGGCCGTGCGCCACGGCGCCGGCACCGTCGTCGTGGACATCCGGCGCGGCGAGGGACCTCCCGATGCGCGCGGCTACACCTTCCCCGCCCTCATCACCTCGGACCGGGTCATCTCCGAGAACCCCGACGCCGCCGCCGCGGCCGTACGTGCGCTGGTCAAAACCCAGAAGGCCCTGGTGGAAGACCCGCAACGAGCGGCGGACGTGGGCAAGGCCCTGTACCCTCCCGAGGAGGCCGGGCTCATCGCCACGCTCATCGAGCGCGATACACCCTACTACGATCCCCGGATCCCCGAGCCGGTGGTGACGAGCATGAACCGGTTCGCCCAGGACATCGGCCTGCTGGCCGCGCCCGTTGCCTACGAGGATGTGGTGGCGGTGCAGTTCAGCCACTTGTGGGAAGGCTGAGCACGCCGAAGCCCTTCGACTTCACCCCGCCCCGCGTGTCGTAAGCTTCGCCAAGTGTCCATGGCGGAGCGACTAACGGAAGGAAGACTCATGGACCTGTCACGCTTTTCCCTGGAAGGACGCACCACCATCATCACCGGCGGCAGCGGCGGCATCGGCCGCTGTTGCGCGCTGGCCTTCGCCCAGGCGGGCGCCAACGTGATGATCGCGTCGCTCCCGGCTGATTCCATCCCGCCGGTGGTGGCGGAAGTCGAAGCCCTGGGGGTGGGTGCGGCCGGTGTGGCGGTGGACGTGTCCCAGGAGGAGCAGGTGAAGCAGTTGGTGGCCACCACCCTGGAGCGGTTCGGGCGCATCGACGTGCTCCTGAACGTGGCAGGTGGCTCCTACAGCCGCAACCCGGAGATGCCCGCGGTCCAGCGGGCGCCGTTGCTGGAGCTTTCGCCCGAGGACTTCATGGGAGTCTACGACATCAACGCCAAGACCGCCTTCGTGTGTTCCAAGGCGGTGGTGCCGCACATGAAGGAGCGCGGCAAGGGCGCCATCGTCAACATCGGCTCCATCTCGGGCCGCTCCACCAAGCAAGAGCGCCCCAACATGGCCGCCTACGGCACCGCCAAGGCCGCCGTCATGAACCTGACCTTTCACATGGCCAATCAGTGGGGACCGGAGGTGCGGGTCAACGCGGTGGCGCCCGGCATCATCGACACGCCGCGGCCGGGGGGCACGAGCCTCGGGCGCATCGAGCCGGAGGGGCTGGAGCACATCGCCCTGGGACGTCACGGCAAGCCCGATGAGGTGGCGAGCGTGGCGCTGTTCCTGGCCTCGGACGCGGCATCCTTCGTCAACGCCTCGGTGGTGGACGTCAACGGCGGCGAATAGCCCGCCGCGCGCGGCGGGAGATTCCCGTCCCGTGGCCCCGACGGACCGCGCGATCGCCCCTACGTGCCGCGGCGCCGTGCCGGCACGGACGATCGGGAAAGGTCGATGAAGTCGGCGAGGACGTGGACCGCCTCGTCCAGGATGGGGTCTTCTTCCGGAGGATTGTCGGAGCCGGCCTGCTTCTCGTTGTAGTCCTCCAGTTCGGCGAAGCTGGCGAACGGCTTCTCGCCCTTGGCGGCCCGCCGGGCGTTCTCGCTCTTCAACTCGACAGCCTCGTCGTTCTTCTTTTCGGCCCGGCGCGTTTTCTCACTCAACGAGACGGTGGTCTCGGCGCGCTCCTTCCGCAAACGCTCGATGCGCGTCACCAAGTGCGTGAAGTCCGGGTCCGCCTTCGTGCGCTCCCGGTGCCTGAGCTGCAGCTCCTCGCGAAAGGGTGCGGTGTCTCCGACCTGGCCGTAGCGCGCGCGGTCGATGACGTCCCACGCCAATGCATGATCCAGGGCACTCTCCCCCACTTCCGTCTTGTCGACCATGCCCGGAAACTCGATGTCCGGTATCACACCGCGATGTTGCGTGCTCTCCCCCGAGATCCTGTAGAACTTGGCCTGTGTGAGCTTCAAATGGCCTTGGCTCATCGGCATCAGGGTTTGCACGGTCCCCTTGCCGAAGGTCTGCACTCCCAGGACCAGCCCGCGGCCGTAGTCCTGGACCGCGCCCGCGAAGATCTCGGAAGCCGAGGCGCTGAGTCGATTCACCAGCACCGCCAGCGGGCCGTCGTAGACGACAGTCGGGTCCGTGTCCGAACGAACGCCGATCACCCCCCGCCCGTCACGGATTTGCACCACGGGACCGGTCCGAATGAACAAGCCGACGAGCCGGATGGCTTCGTTGAGAGCGCCCCCGCCGTTGTTCCGTAGATCCACCACCACGCCGCTGACACCAGCGTCCTCCAACTCCGCGATCAGCCGCTTCACGTCCGTCACGGTGCTCTTGTAATTGGGGTCGCCGGCGCGCTGTGCCGCGAAGTCGGCGTAGAAGGTCGGCAAGCGAATGACGCCGATCTTCTGCGTCCCCTGCCCGACCTTCACCTCCATCACCTGGCTGCTGGCCTGCTGATCCGCCAGATCCACCTTGTTGCGTACGATGCGGATGACCTTGTGCTGTTCGTTCGTGCTCGTCTGGGGAATGATCTCGAGTCGGACCGTGGTCTCCTTGGGGCCGCGGATCAGGGTGACGACCTCGTCGAGGCGCATGCCGAGGATGTCCACCATTGCGCCGTTCTCGCCCTGGGCCACACCCACGATACGGTCCCCGGGGCGCAGCTCTCCCGCCTTGTCCGCGGGCCCGCCCGGAACCAGCCGGACAACCTTCACCGTGCCACCGTCATCCTGCAGCACGGCGCCGATGCCTTCCAGCGACAAACTCATGTGGATGTTGAAGTTTTCACTCTGATGGGGCGGAAAATACGCGGTATGTGGGTCGATGGCCCGGAGGTATGCGTTGGTGTAGACGCGGAACACGTCGGCGTTGTTCTGTTGCGCCAGGCGTTTCAACTGGTTGTCGTACCGTTGCCGCAGCGCCTTTCGGATCTCTTCACGCTCGGTGCCCGCCAACAGGCGGTTCAACACCTCTCCCTTGAACTGCCGGCGCCACCGGTCCCGCAGTTCGTCCCCGGAATCCGCCCAAGCGGTGTTGGTCCGCTCGAGACGTTCCTCCTTCTGGAAATCCAGCCGATCGAACCCGTCGTCGAGAATACCGATGAGGAACCGGAGCCGTTCGCCCAGCCGTTGACGGTAGCGGTTGAAGATCTTGAAGGCCGGGTCGAGATCACCTCCACTGATGAGGTTGTCGAAACGCGTCCTGAGGGGATCGAACTCCTCGATGTCCGCGTTCAAGAAGTAGCGTCGCGCGGGATCCAACGCCCTGATGTAGGAGTCGAAAATACGCCCCGATACCTTGTCGTCAAGAGTGACGGAGTTGTAGTGGCCGCGCGTGAGGCGTTGAAGGATCTCGGCGGTAATGCGGGAGTGGTCCGGGTCCGGCTGCAACTCACCGGGTGTCGCGGTCGGGTCCTTCTGGCTCCACGAGGAGACCGCCGAAAGGATTGCGAGCAAACAGAGTACGGTGGCGACGGCTGTCAGGCGGCGGCGCGTGCGTGCGGTCTTCATCGGTTCTCCTTGGCTACCCGGTCATCCTAGTCCGAATCCATACCTGCATCAAGGCGAGACTCCGTGCGTCCGCCGGGAACCGCGAGCCCGCCAAGTTGCTTCAAGGGACCATTCAGGCTAGCCTTGAAGCCGGATGTACCGTGTACCGGAGGGGCACGATCCAATGAAACTGCCGCGCAATCCCACCCGCACCGTTCGCATCGGCACCGCCGTCATCGGGGGCAATCACGCCATCGCCGTGCAGAGCATGTGCGCCACCCATACCCAGGACGTCGCGGCGACGGTGGCACAGGTCAAGGCCCTGGCGAAGGCTGGAGCCGACGTGATCCGCATCGCCGTGGACAGCAAGAAGGATGCGGCGGCGCTGGCGGCCATACGGGGCGCCACCGATGCCAACCTGTCCGTGGACCTCCAGGAAAACTACCGACTGGCCAGTGCGGTGGCGCCGCACGTCGACAAGCTCCGCTACAACCCCGGCCATCTCCACCACCACGAGCGCCGGAAGACCTGGCAGGACAAGGTCAAGTTCCTGGCGGAGGTGGCCACGGCCCACGACTGCGCCATGCGCGTGGGCGTCAACTGCGGCTCGGTGGACCCCGCGCAGCGGGGGAAGTTTCCCGAGGACGACTCCATCTCGCCCATGCTTGCGAGCGCCTGGGAGCACTGCGATCTGCTGGACCGCATCGGCTACACGCGCTACTGCGTCTCGCTCAAGGACTCGGATCCGGCCAAGGTCATCGAGGTCAACCAGCGGTTCGCCGAAGAGCGCCCGGACGTGCCCCTGCATCTTGGCGTGACCGAGGCGGGATTGCCGCCGGATGGCATCATCAAGACCCGCATCGCATTCGAGCAGCTCATCAGCCGCGGCATCGGCGACACCATCCGGGTGTCCCTGACCGTGCCCAACGCGCGCAAGGGCGAGGAGATCGTGGCCGGACGCGAGATCCTGGCCGACATCGCCGAGGGCCGGGTGCGCAGCGTCGTGGACTACGGCCTCGACTCCCTGAACATCATCAGTTGCCCGAGCTGCTCGCGCGTGGAGAACGAGAACTTCGTGGAGCTGGCGCAGCAGGTCAAGGAGATGACCGCCTACGCCGCCGAGCACGCCATCACCATCGCGGTCATGGGTTGCCGGGTCAACGGCCCCGGCGAGACCGACGACGCCGACCTCGGCCTGTGGTGCGGGCCGCGGTTCGTCAACCTGAAGCGCGGCAGCGAACCGCTGGGAGCGTTCCCGTACGACGAGATCCTGCCGCGCCTCAAGGACGAACTGGACGGAATGATCGAGGAGCGGGGAGGCGCTCTGGACTGAAACGCCTCCCGCCTGTCCCATGGACTTCTGGCACCGCATCGAAAAACCCATTATCGGTCTCTCGCCCATGGACGGCGTCACCGACGCCTCCTTTCGCCTGGTGGCGGCACGGCACGGCCGCCCCGACCTGTGCATGACCGAGTTCACCAGCGTGGAAGGCATCTGCTGCGGCGCGGACAGCTTCGTGCGCGACTTCTCCTACGGCGACTGCGAACGGCCCATCCTGGCGCAGATCTACGGACGCACGCCCGAGGCGTTCTACAAGGTGGCGCACATGGTCTGCGAGCTCGGGTTCGATGGCCTGGACATCAATATGGGGTGTCCGGCCAAGAACGTTGCCAACAAGGGATGCGGCGCCGGGCTCATCCTCAACCCGGAACTGGCGGTGACCATCATCCGCGCCGCCCGCCGGGGTATCGAAGACTGGGCCGCGGGGCAGCGCTTGGAGGAAGTGGGTTTCGCTCCCGAAGTGCTGGAGAGGGTCCGCCACATGAATCGCGGGCGCGTCCCTCTCCCTGCCCGGAAAAGGATCCCGCTCTCGGTCAAGACCCGGGTGGGGTACGACAAGGTAGCGGTGGACGAGTGGATCCCGGTGCTGCTCGGGGAAAAACCTGCCGCCCTCTCCCTGCACGGACGGACCCTGAAGCAGATGTACAAGGGGTTCGCGGATTGGGACGCCATCCAACGCACGGTGGAGCTGGCGCGGGACCTGCCGACGCTGATCCTCGGCAACGGCGACCTGAAGTCCATGTCGGACGCGGTGGACCGGATCCGGCAGACCGGGGTCGACGGCGTGCTCCTCGGGCGCGGGGCCATGGGGAACCCGTGGATCTTCCGCGACAAGCAGTGGGCCAAGGACACCTTGGCCGGAATCGCGCCGGCGAGCGGCCACGGCCTCGACGTGAGCCGGGAGGAGCGCACTCGGGTGCTGCTGGAGCACAGCCGTCATTTCGAAAGTCTCTGGGGTGAACGGCGCTTCCACGCCATGCGCAAGCACCTGGCCTGGTACTGCAAGGGTTTTCGCGGCGCCGCGCAGTGGCGCGCGCAGATGGTGCGGGCACGCAACGCCGAGGAAGTGGCGCGCATCGTCGGCGCTGCCTGAGCGACCCCGGCGCGTGCACGACGCGCGGCACCGTTCCATGCGCATAATCCTGGCCTCCACCTCACCGCGGCGGCGCGAGATCCTCGCTCTTCTCGGCCTTCCTTTCGAAGTCCGCCCCCCGGATTTCCTGGAGACGACTCACGACGACCACACGCCCGAGGCGGAGGCCGTGGCGCTGGCATTGGGCAAGGCGCGCTCGATCACTTGCGGAGAGCCCCGGACCATGGTCGTGGGGGGCGACACCCTGATCGCCCTGGATGACAAGAAGATCGGCAAGCCCGAAGACCCGGCCGACGCCGTCTCGATCCTCGAGCGGCTATCCGGACGGACGCACCGGATCCTTACGGGCGTCGCGATGATCGATTCCGGGACCGGCCGGGAACACACGCACCTGGATCGCATCGACGTCCGCATGCACCATTCCAGCCGCACCGAGATTGCCGCCTACGTGTCTCGTGGCGAGTCCATGGACAAGGCCGGCGCCTATTCCATCCAGGGCGAGGGCCACCGGCTGATCGAGGGCATCCGCGGCGACTACCTCGCCGCGGTCGGCCTGCCGTTGCGGCCCATCGCCGCGGTCCTGGGGCGCGCCGGCGTGGAGGTGCCCACGGACGTCGAACGATTGTACCGCGAACGGTCCCTTTGGACCTGGAGCCGGGTCTCCGCGGAGACCGACTAGACCCATTAGTCCTTCCGGCGTTGCCGGGCGAGCTTCTCCGGTTTTCCGGGCGCCCGGCCGCGGCCGGCGGCGTAGTCGCGGCGGCTCTGCCTCTCCTGGTCATCGCGAGGTCAGCTCAACCGCAGCAACACCATGCCGGCCAGGATGGTCAGGCTTCCCGGAAGGATGGCGCGCACCCGGGCGCGCTCGTTGAACACGAGCCAGCCCGCGGCCAGGGCGAAGAGGATCTCGGTCTGCTTCACGGCCTCCACGTAGGAGGTGAGGGTCAGCTCGTAGGCCAGGCTGTGGCAGATGCTCGTGAGCGCCGCGCACACGCCCATGGCGATGAACGCGGAGCCGTGGCGCGGGATGGCGCGGAAATGCGCCGCCGAACGGAAGAGCGCCAGGGGAAGCACCATGAGGGAGGCGGCCAGATAACCCGCCAGGTTGGCGACGTAGACGTCCGACCGCAGGATCAGCAGCTTGATCAGCACCACCGACGGGGCGTAGAAGAACGCCGCCGCCAGGGTATAGCGAAGTCCCGGGTCCACCAGCAGCTCGCGCAACGGCGCCCACACCGAGATGCGGCTCTTCTGCACGTTGAGGAGATAGACGCCCGCCGTGCTGAGCAGCACGCCCGCCAGCCCCATCGCCGAGGGTATCTCGTGCAGGGACACGTAGGCGAAGAGCACGAGGAACAGCAGGCTCAGCTTCCACAATGCCGTGACGATGGCGATGCCCGAGAGCTTGAGCGCCTTGGAGAGGCTCAGGGTGGCGATGGACTGGGTCACGCCGAAGCCGATGACGCAGGGCCAGAAACCGTCCTTCAGCTCCGGGGCACCGTGCCATACCGAGGCCACCGCCACGAACGGCAACAGGAAGGTGAAGCGTCCCCAGACGTTGATGATGTCGTCGAGCTCGTGTCCCAGGTGCTTCATCGAGATGTTGCGCAACACCTGGAACAGAGCGGACAGGAGCGCCAGCACGAACCACATGGGCAGGAAAAACTAACGGCTGGCGCGCGCGAATGCGAACGCGCCGGCGCGGCGAAACTGTTGACACCGTGGAGCGTGAGGCGCTATCACGTCTACATCACACCCGACAAGGAGAATCCCCCATGGTGGACAAATTCGAAGATCATTGCTGGCAGGACCTCGTCACCGAGGAGATCATGGACATCTACAAGCCCTACCGCAGGGACATCTACGTCGGCGGGCGCCCCGCGCTGCTGGCCATCGATCTCTACAACCTCGCCTACCGGGGCGGCCCCCAGCCGGTGCACGAGGTGGTGAAGGAATACAAGAGCTCGTGCGGCATCAACGCCTTCGAGGCGATCGAGCCCACCAAGGAACTCTTCGCCCTGGCCCGCGCCCAGGGACTGCCGATCTTCTACACCACCACCGAGTCGCGAAAAGAGGTGCAGCCCGCCGCGGTGCACGCCACGAACCGCCAGATTACCGGGATAGACCCGGACGACTTCGAGATCTACAAGGACTTCGCGCCGCAGCCCGAAGACATCATCATCTACAAGGAACGCGCCAGCGGCTTCTACGGCACGCCGCTTATCGCCCACCTGACCCGGCTCGGCATCAGCTCGCTGATCGTGTGCGGCGAGAGCACCAGCGGCTGCGTTCGGGCGAGCGTGGTGGACGCCTACTCCAACGGCTACCATGTCTCCATCGTCGAGGAATGCGTCTTCGACCGCAGCATCATCTCCCACAAGGTCAACCTGTTCGACCTGCACCATAAGTACGCCGACGTCATGAAGCTGGCGGAGGTGAAGCAGCACTTCGAGGCGCAGCCGCTCAAGAAGGCCGTGTAGGCGGCCATCGAATCCTGAAAGCAAGGGGGGCGGGTTTGAAACTTGGCCGTGTTGGGTTCAGCCAACCGCCCGCCGCCCATAACTAGCTGAAAACAAATAAGTAAACCGCTCCTCTTGAAAGACGCGATGATTCGCGCCGGAACAATCAACACATGGTCAACACGGTGT
>JAPOPM010000017.1 GCA_026712905.1 Deltaproteobacteria bacterium | reverse complement strand
CTTGTACGTCTGATCTCACTGGTTCCGTCCTTGAACCCTCCATGAGACACCTTTGTGAAAGCGGCTTACGGGAAAACTGTACGAGCCGTTTGAGCGGCGGACGGAGGCCAGCCCTGCGGGGCGCCTCCTCCGACCCGACACAGGAGGACCAAGACGGGCAGGATTTGCGAAACCCCGAAACCAACATCCGTCAACATCGTCTCTGGGCTGTCAGGTGCTGTTCGGACACACGCTTGATACAAATTTGTCCCG
Organism: Deltaproteobacteria bacterium; assembly: GCA_026712905.1. NCBI lineage: Bacteria > Pseudomonadati > Myxococcota > Myxococcia > Deltaproteobacteria bacterium. The sequence continues at coordinate 27,658 of JAPOPM010000017.1, read as the reverse complement.
GACCCTATTTCCTTGATCTCGAAGGAATGGATCAGTCCAAGCTCTCGTAACCAGTAGGCGATCATTTCCTGAAACTTCATGTATCGGCGACGCGGTGCAAGGTTTTGCTCGTCGTTTCGTGCCGTGGCCGCAAGGATGGCATCTACTGTGCGTTCTCCTCGTGGTCCTACGTCGTGGGGGCTCGCACCGGACCACCGGTACTCTCGCTGCGGATGCTCTCGAAGCGGACCCAGATAGACAACTCTGTCCATCAACGCTTCGTACTCGGCTACGAAGTCCCTCAAGAAGCCCGTGTTCTGGAAGTAGATATAAGCTTGGTCGGGAAAGAGGTGGGTCTTGAGGGGATGGGGGAGAGGCCACGGCCGACCTGGATTCCGAATGAGCTGCGGTGCGGTGTCTCCCTCCGAGGCAAGATCGAATTTGTCGGAACTTGCTCCCTTGGGTTCAATGGAGAAGACCGCGTCGGAAAACCCGTATTTCACGTATCGTGTCGACAGATGTGAATCCACAAATGCCACGCGAGAACTTTCTTGCAGACTCTTTCCTTCAAATAATGCGGGGTTGCGAGGGCTCATCGGGTCGGCGACCCTCAGCGTCTTCACGAGGTCCCAGTGCATGGTCCAGGCGATCTCCGCAGTATGGTCACCGCGGTGTACGATGGATTCGTACGTCCCAAGGTTTACGAGTTGGTTCGGCCCACCGAAGTCCAGTACCAAGCCGCGGTCGGTGGCGTCCTTGGTTTGTTTCAAGAGCAGGAGAAACTGAAGCACGCTGCTCTTGCCCGAACTGTTCGTACCGAACAGCCCGGTGACCTTTCCCAGCTTCAAATCGAGGCTGTGCCATGCCTTGAAGTTGTGCACCTCAAGATGTTTCAACATTTCCTTTTTCCGCCTTCTTTGGAGGTGTGAATAAACAAGCAGAGATGACGATGCTCTGCACAATTCGTTTCGCAACGTCGAGGCTGACCGACGCTGGGAACCGTTATGGGTAAGAATCACCCGATAAGTTCGCAGTATCGCAAGAACAGACGAGAGTCTCAAACTGCTCGAGGTTAGTCCGCGCCCCCCTCCGCCTTCAACGAATCCAGCGCCTCCTCCACGAGCCTGCGCCTCAGGGCCTTTTCCTCCTCCGCCGGCAGGCTCGCGTCTCCGGCCACGTGGACGATGCCGTGGCCGAGTACGACGCGGTTGGAGCCGACCATCTTGGCGATGGGGAGGGCGGAGGTCATCTGCACGACGGGGACGCCGGCCTTCTCGAGCTCGGTGGTGATCGCAGCGCCGCTGCGAGTGCTGGTGCCTCACGTGGAGGTGAGGATGACGGCGTCGACTCCCTCGCGCTTGACCTTCTCGGCCATCTCGCGGCCCAGCCGGCGGGTGTTGGACAGGGGGTTGGACAGGCCCGAGGTGGAGAGGAACTCGCCGTGGACCTTGCCGACCACACCTTCCTTCTCCAGTTGCCGCAGGGCGTCGAGGGGCACGAGGCGGTCGGGGTCGGCCTGGACGAAGCGCGGGTCGTAGCCGCCGTGGGAGATCTCGTAATCCTCTCCCGCCAGGTCGTCGGCGCCGGCGATGTCGTAGGCGCCCCAGCGGGTGGCGGCCATGCCTTCGATGTTGTCCGGGTTGCCCTTGGGCACGAGGCCGCCGTCGGTGATGAGCATGACCTTGGCCTTGGACAGGTCGTCGACGCCGCTGGGCTTGGTCACGGGCTCGAAGGCGGTGACGGGCATCTCGGTGTCGAACGGCTGCCCCTGGACCTTGGCCAGGACCATGTCCACGAGCCGCTCGGCCGAGGTCCTGTCCACGAACTGGTCCCGTATCAGGCCGCGGGTCAGGTAGCCCTCTTCGCCGGGCAGGCCGATGGCATCGCCGGCCACCAGCTTGCGCGCGAGGCCGGCCATGCGTTGGACCACCGGCTTCATTTTGGCGGCGTTCTTGCCGGAGTCGACGATGTAGAGGCCCTCGCGGTAGAGGTCGACGCCGGGGTTCTCCTCGTGCATGGCGGTGACGGCCGGGATGCCGAGCTCGTTTTGCACGGCGGTGCACAGGGCGCCGGCGGCCATGCCGTAACGTCCCGCGTCAAAGCAGGGGCCGGCCACGAACAGGTCGGCGCGGGCGCCGCGGACATGGTCCAGGACGGCGGCCACCAGCTCCTCCTGGTGCTCCACCGCGTGGTTGTCGCCGCACACCAGGGTGTGGACCACGGCGGCCCCGTCACCCAGGGTCTGCTCCAGCAGCCGGGCCGGACCGACGGCGTTCTCGACCGCTCGAAGCGGGCTCCCGGCCTGCTCCTCGCCGCCGATGCCCCCGAAGAACTGGTTCAGGTAGTGGACGATCCTCATGGTTAGGGTCTCCCTGCTCAAAGCTGTGACGCACACATTTCAGTAAACCACCGCGCGCAGCCGCGACGCGCCCTGCTGGTTGGTGATGCCGGCCACGTTCATGGCGTTGAGCTCCCGGACGCCGGCAAGAAGCTCGCCGATGGCCGGGGTCGCGGCGATGATGCGGCCGGCCGGCGGCACTTGCCAGCGGGTGTCGTTGCCGCCGCCGTAGACGATGGCGTTGACTTCGGGGAAGTTGAACAGCAGGGCCGACTCCACGCGGCGGTCGCGTGATACGTCCGACACCATGACCGAAGTGCGTATGCCCGCGGACTCCAGGAGCCGCGCGGTCTCCGCCAGGTCCGCGTGGGGCACGCCGCCGCCGTACTTGGTGAGCACCGCGGCATCGGCGTTGAGTGCCCACCGCACCAGGGAAGCGGCCGTGCGGCAGTTGCGGTCGCGGTCGGCGTTGTCCGAGCCGGCGATGCTCGCCACGGCGCCGACGAAGTTCAACTCGCCGGCGTGGTGCCGCCGATACAACTCCATGATGATGGGATGGTTCTGGTAGCCAAAGGTCTCGGCGCCGCCCATGGACGTGTAGTAGGAGGTCACCAGTGCGCCGTCGAGCCACTCGTCCGGGTGCAACAGGACCGGCAGCATGCCGGTGGTGTTGAGTCCGTAGAGCACCGGCTCGTCCAACTCCGCCGCCCGCTGACGCGAGAAGATCTGCCCCACGTACGCCACCCGGGGAAGATCGGCGCGTCCCGGAGGCCCCGGATTGACGGGCTCGAACGCGCGGCTCTCCGCGGGCGCTTGGGAGAGCGCCGCCCGGGCCAGGTGAACGGCGGCCCTGAGCGCGGCCACGCGTTTCGCCCGCTTGGCCGCATGGGCTTCCGTCCCCGCCTTCACGCGGGGAATGGCGATCAGGTGATGCAGCCCGGCGTACCACGAACCCTCCGCGGCCGGCCCGTTCATCTGGAGCACCCGGCCGACGGCGCCGCGCGAGCCCCCCGCGGCATGCTCGTCCAGCACCGTGACCGCCATGCCCGACAGCACGTGGGTCGTGCCCATGCCGGCCGTCACCGGAGGGCCGAGGATGCCGGGGAAGTCGGGGCTGCCGCCGTCCGCCTTGGCCCGGGGCTCGACGACGTCGAACACGGGCCCGGCTCGGCAGTCCTCACCCGGCGCCGCGAGGTCGAAGGTGGCGTCGCTCAGCGCCTCGTCCTCGAGCAGCACGCGGCGAAGCTCGTCGGTGTCGATTTCGAGTGTGGTTCCGTCCAGCCGTGTCTGCGAGCCGAATCGCAGGGCTCGCACCGGATGGTACGCCAGGGTCAGGTTCACGCAATGCCCTCCATCCTTCGAGGTCGGGCACATGATTCCACATTCACGAGGGGATTCAAAGCGGTTGAACGCCCGCGTCCATCCACGGATCGCGGCTCCCATGGCCGTGGCAACGCTTGGAGAAGAATCGGCGCCAACGCCCCGAATCGTCATTCCCGCGGAAGCGGGAATCCAGGGGCGGGGGAGGGGTGATCACCCCGGATCGGCGCGCGCGACGTACTCGCCCAGGGCGGTGCCGTATTCCGCCACGTGCACGCCGTAATCGGCGAAGTCTCCGACGAAGCATTTGAGCGCCCACAGGGCGGCGTCACGGTGCTCGGCCTTCCCGGTCAGGTCGAACAGTTCGAGGAAGAAGCGTGCCGCGGCACCGTTCTCGGTGATGAGGGTGAGCGGGTAGTGGAGGTAGGCCGGGCCCTTCTCGGCGATGTCGAAGTAACCTCCGGCGGGATTCCGCAAGCGGGCGCGGACGAAATCCGCGAGCACCTCGGCTCGTTGCCGGAACAGCGAGTCGTGGGTCGTCTCGAATCCCGAGATCAGCGCGCGTCCCATCCAGACCTGGTCGGCCAGCAGTCCCCGCAGGCGCGGGGCGTCGTCGAAGTAGTGCGCCATGCCGCGGGTGCCGTCCCAGGAGCGCTCCAACAGCAGGCGCAGCGTCGCCAGCGCGTGCTCGGCACAGTCCTGGCGCCCGAGGGTTCGAGCGGCTCGCAGGCAGGCACGGACGGCGCGGGCGTTGGCGTCGGTGTACATCCACGGATCGGTGATGGAGAACATGCCGCGGTTCCTGTGCGGCAGCGAACCCGGGGGATCGTCCCGGCCGGGGGTGACGCGGATGTAGTCGCGGCAGCCGTGGAAGAACGGCATGGAAGGGTCGCGGAAACCCCGCTGGAGATACTCGAGCAACTCTTCGGCCAGTTCGCGGAAGAAGGACTCCCGCGTCAGCTCGAACACGTGAAGGGCGTTGTCCAACAGGCCGGCGTGGTCGGCCAGCAGTTTCTCGTGGTGGGGCTCGCTCCAGTCCCGTTTGGACGAATAGCGGAAGAAACCGCCCTCGGGATCGTGGGTTTTGCTCTGGTGCATGTTGTAGAGGGTGAGGCGCACGTGATTGAGGAAACGCGCATCGCCCGTGGCCTGGTGGCGCAGGAGCAGGAACTCGTTGACTTCGCAGTGGGGGAACTTGCGGTCGATCTCGTAGCCGCCGTGCACGGGATCGGCGAGGCGCCAGACGGTCTCCGCGATCCGGTCCAGCGTGCCCGGGTCGGGGGATGGGTTTTCGGGCGACGCATGATGCGGTACCGCAGCCGGTGAAGACGGCGCTGAAGTCGTAACCGGTGCGGAACTCGCCGGCGCTTCGCGCTCCGGCTCGACGGTGCTCCACGCCGCCGGATCGGGTCCCGTGGAGACTGTTGCGGCAGGGTCCGTCCCCGAATCGGTCCCGCGCTCCTGGTACCCCACGTGAATCCGCACCAGCACGTCGGTAAAGTCCGTGGCCGACAGGTAGTTGATCCCGGCGAGATAGTCGCCCTCGGCGCTCATGAACACGATGGTGGGCCAGCCGTTCCGGTTGTAGCGCACGTCGATGTCCGGGCGCTGGGCGTCCTCCACCCGCACCGGCACGAAGTAGGCGTTGAGCAGCGCGATGACCTCCGTGTGCGACAGCGTGGTCTCGTCCATGCGCTGGCAGACGCCGCACCAGAAGGCGCCGAGGAAGAGCATCACGGGCTTGCCCTCGTCGCGGGCGCGCTCGAACGCGGCGGGGCCCCAGTCCTGCCAATGGATGCGGTGCGCGTCGTTGGGGTTGGGGGAGAAGCGGAACATGGCGTGGCGTCCTGGAACCGAGTCCCCGACTATATGCGCAGGATTGCCCGCCGTCGGCAAGATGGGGGGTTGGGCGGACATGTGGCGGCGGCCCGGCGTCTATAGTAGACAGGAACTCGCATCACCACCGGAGGTTGCCCATGTCCGCTTCAACCATCGAACTGCCCGCGGCCATATCCCGTGAACAGACCATCCGCGACTCCGAAACGGTCCTCGCCAGGCCCGACATCCCCGTGCGCGTCGAGGAGGACATCATCCGCATCGAGGCGCTGGGGCTGGAATGGGACATCGCCGTGGCCGTGTACGAGCCCGAGGACGAGAGCCGGATTCCCGCCGGCGCGGACGGCCGCAAGGTGGGCATCTTCCTCCTCCACGGCGGGTCGGGGGACTACAAGATCATGGAGCGGGTGGCCATGCTCGCGGCCGGCAAGTTCGGCTTCAAGGTCTTGAGCGGCACGTTCCCCGGGCGGTTCTACTTCCCGGACGCGAGCCGCGACTGGCCCGACGACACCATCCACGCGGACGGCAGCGTGCGCACGCCCATCTGGAAGCAGGGCGAACCCATCGGGCGCGACGAGTACGAGGTGGCGCGCGACGTCACCATGCGGCCGCGCTACGGCACCCGCACCGTGGCCCGGGCCAAGCCCGGCACCAACTTCTACTACCGCATGGCGGCGTGGCCCGTGGCCTTCGAGGAGGGCATGAAGGAGGCCATGCGGCGGCACCTGCCCGAGGGGACGTTCTCCATCTACGGCGAGGGCCACTCCACCGGCGGACCCTTCGTCTCCATGCTGTCCCAGCGCGTTCCCAACTTCGCCGGCGTGGTGGCCACGGAGCACACGCCGTTTGGCCACGTGGGCGCCATGCGCGACAATTGGAGCGGTTCGATGGGAAAGGTCTCCGGCTTCGAGCGCGTGAGCACCGAGGACGCCGCGCGCAGCGACCCCTTCAACGAGCTGTACATCCGCACCTGGCGCGACCTCGCCCGCTACGCCGGGCCCGAGGCCCTGGGACAGCAGGGGCCGGCGGCCTTGATGCAACTACCCATGCTGATGGAGGAGATCCTCGACACCTGGGAGCGGGCCAAGGCGCGGCCTCAGTTCAAGGCCGAGTATGTCATCACCCACGACATCGCCGGCTCATTGACCGAGGCCGCCCAGGTCAGCGCGAAGCGCCTGGGGATGAACGCCGACGAGACCGAGGCCCTGGTGGCCCGCTACCGCGGCTATCCGCGGGAGCTGTCCGGCGCGGACGCGCCGCCGCTGCCGCCGTTCCTGTTCGCCATCACCAAGGACAGCCGCGACCACAGCCCGGAGGTCTACAAGGAAGTCATCCTGCCCGCCTTCGCGGCCATGCGCCCCGCGCCCCGGACCCACCTGACGCAGTTCGGCGCCGGCGTGCACAGCTTCTGGAAGGCCGAGGACGGACTGCCGCAGGGGATCGCGCCGGTCGCCATCAAGCTGTGGCACGACGCCATCGCCGGCGGTTACTTTGTCGCCGCCTAGGAGTCTGTCCGAGTAAGGGGGGTCTTTCGACTTCTCGGACACGCTCCTGGCGCAATGACCGGACCGAACACCAGCGAGGTCACACGATGAAATTCTCCTTTTTCATGATGCCGATCCACGATCCTTCGGAGAATCCGGCGCTGGCCTACGACCGGGACATCTCGCTCATCCACTACGCGGAGGAACTGGACTTCGACGAGTTCTTCATCGGCGAGCACCATTCCGGCGGCTGGGAGAACATGCCCGCGCCGGAATTGGCACTGGCCAAGGCCGCGGCCCACGCCAAGCGCATCCGCCTGGGCACGTCGGTGATCAATACGCCGTTCCACCACCCGTTCCACGTGGCCGAGCGCATGGCGTTCCTCGACCACCTCACCCGCGGGCGCGCCATCCTGGGCGTGGGACCGAGCGCGCTGGTGACCGACAAGAAGCTCTTCGGCCTGCCCAACGAAAAGCTCCACGCCATGCTGGCCGAGTCCGTGGACATCATCGTGCGCCTGCTGGAGTCGCCCGAGCCCATCGACCATCACGGCGAGTTCTGGAGCTTCGAGGGCATGCGGCTGCAGCTTCGCTCCTACCAGCAGCCGCGCATGCCGCTGGCCGTGGCTTCGTCGGGAACGTCCGGGAGCCTGGAGATGGCCGCCCGGCACGGCATGATGCTGCTGTCTCCCGCCGGCAAGAACCGCTGGCGCAACCCGGCCCACGCCGAGCAGTGGAAGACCGTGGAGGCCGCCGCGGCCCGGTACGGCAAGAGCGCCAGCCGGGACAACTGGCGCATCGCCACCAGCGTCTATCTCGCGGAGACCCGGGAGCAGGCTTGGGCGGACGTGGAGGCGGGTATCGCCCGTGACATGCAGTACTTCTTCGCCATCGGCCTCAAGAGGCCCTACGAGGCTTACCCCGACCAGCCGGAGTCGGAGATCACGCCCCGCTCGGGCGCGGACCGGCGCGACTGGATCATCGGCACGCCGGACGACGCCATCCGCCACATCGAGCGCATGCAGGAAGAGACCGGCGGCTTCGGCGGCCTGATGCTCACCACCCACGAGTGGACCGGCAGCGAGAACCTGCGCCGTTCGCTGGAGCTGTTCGCCCGCTACGTGATCCCGCACTTCCGCGGCCACACCCGCGGCTTCAGGGATGAGTGGGACCGTCTGCGCCAAGCTGCGAGCGAGGGGGGCGTGAAGCTGCCGGAGAACGGGCGGCCCAGCAACCTGAACAACGCGTAACCGGAGACTTCCGGAACGTCATCGCCACGAAAGCGGGAGTGTCAAGACTCCCGAGGCAACGACGCCCCATTTTCGTCATTCCCGCGGAAGCGGGAATCCAGGCGGGGGTGAGGCGGGGAAACGCCACTGCGGTGCCCTACCACCGCCCCTGGATTCCCGCTTCCGCGGGAATGACGTGCCGGGGGACGGCGGAGTACGAGTGTGAAAGAGAAAAGAGGGGCGCCCATGGGGGCGCCCCTCCTGCGTTGGCGGTGAGCGCTACGCTTCGGCCGGCCGCTCGGCGCGCCATGCGTGCAGGTATTGCACGATGTCGTCGAGGGCCAGCACGTCGGCGTACTTCTGGTTCATGTCGAAGAGGTTGATGGCGTGGCAGGCCTCGTGCCGGTCGAACACGCACTCCTCCGCCACCACCATGCGGAACCGGTAGGTGGCGCCGTCCACCACGCTGGCCCGGACGCAGCCGCTGGTGCTCTCGCCGCAGGCGATGACGGTGTCGATGCCGTGCTGGTTCAGGTGCGCCATCAGCGGCGTGCCCCAGAAGGCGCTGGGCGAGAGCTTGCGCAGCACCGCCTCGCCGGGTTGCGGCGCTACCTCGTCGATGATGTCGAACTTCGTGCGCCGCCGCTCCAGGGCTTCCGGCGACAGGTTGGCGGTTCCTCCGTCACGCCGGAAGGACCACTCGTCGACGCCCGCTTCCGGCAGGCCGGAGATGTGGATGATGGGAATGCCTGCCTCGCGCGCTGTGGTCAGCAGCCGCTGGATGTGGGGGATGGCGTTCCACCCGGCCATGCCGCAGTTCCCGGGCCAGTCCTCGATGGCCTCCAGCACGGGCTGGGGCTTGTCGCCGAAGACCCAGCGGTAGAGGTCGATGAGCAACAGGGCGGGTCGTTTGCCGAAGCCGATGGGCTTGGACGGCCTCATGGCAACGTGTGCCTTGTCCTGTTCCGAGAGATAACGATCCCATACGCGTTCGCTCATGATTGGTCTCCTTGCATCGCCGTTCGGGTTGCCGGCGCGGTAGGGTGGCCGCGCGCCGGTGCATGGTTGCTGTCGAGTGTTCCTGCGTGGATGCCTTCTGTTTATGACGCTCCCGGCGTGACAGTCAAACGGGAACGGGAGTCGCCTCAATGCTCCGCGGGCAGGGCCTCGCGCCCGTGCGGCTCCTCCAGGTGATCCATGGGCGGACCCAAGGGGACGATGCCGGTGGGGTTCACGTGGGACTGGCTGCCGTAGTAGCCCGCCTTGATCTTGTCGAGGTCGCAGGTCTCCCGGACTCCCGGCCACTGGTACAGTTCGCGCAGGTAGCCGCACAGGTTGGGATAGTCCTGGACGCGCCGGAGGTTGCACTTGAAGTGGCCGTGATACACCAGATCGAAGCGCAGCAGCGTGGGGAACGCGCGCCAGTCGGCCTCGGTGACGCGCGCGCCGGTCAGGTAGCGGCGCGCGGCCAGCCAACCCTCCATGGTGTCGAGGCCGTGGAACACCTTCTTCACGGCCTCCTCGTACGCCTTCTGCGACTTGGCGAAGCCCGCACGGTACACGCCGTTGTTCACGTGCTCGTAGACGAAGTCGTTGATGCGGTCGATCTCCGCGCGCGACTCCGCCGGGTAGTAGTCGTCGTGGACCTCGGTGAGGCCGTCGAAGGCCGTGTTGAACATGCGGATGATTTCCGACGACTCGTTGTTGACGATGGTGCGGCGTCGGCGGTCCCACAACGTCGGCACCGTGACCTTGCCGCTATAGTCGCCCTTGGCGGCGGTGTAGACTTGGTGCAGCCGGAAGACGCCGTCGTCGCCGGGGGCGAGGTCGTCGATGCCGCGGGAATAGGACCAGCCCGCCGACTTCGGCCGGTCCGCGCTGGACATGGAGACCACGTCCTCGAGATGCTTGAGCTTGCGCAGGATCATGGCCCGGTGCGCCCAGGGGCAGGAAGGGGAGACGAACAGGTGGTAGCGCCCGGGTTCCGCGTTGAAACCGCCCTCGCCGGTGGTCCCCGGCGCGCCGTCCGCGGTGACCCAGTTGCGGAAGATCGAATCGTCCCGGACGAAGCTGCCGCGGGAATCCGTCTGTACCTGCCCATCCTCGTGCCACTTGCCGTCGATCAGAACACCCATGTCGTGGTCCTCCCGGCCCGTCGGGGTCTTCGCCGCTGCGTGGGTCGTCGTATTCGTCCTTGAATACCCTTCGGGGTTCGTGGCCGCAAGGCGCGGCGGCTCGAGTCGGCGTCCCTCGACCGCGCTGCGCAGGGGACGCCGACTTCCCTGCTATCGGCATTGTGGGTTGTTCCGGGCCGCGTTATCCTTTGGACCGTTGCTGTCCGTCCCAACGTCTCGCTCTGGACCATGTACAGACTGCTCGGCCTCGCATCCTTGGCTCTTCACCTTCTCTCGGCGCCGACGACGGCGGCCGACCTGCCCCTTCAGGCGTTGGCGCGCAAGGAGATCGGCGCGGACCACGGGGTGTTCGTGCGCGCGGAAAGCGGCAAGGTCCTGGCGGCGCTGAACTCCACGCGCGCGTATCATCCGGCGTCGGTGACCAAGGTGGCCACGACCTTGGCGTTTCTTTCGAAGCTTCCCCCGGACCGGCGTTTCCGCACGACCTTTCTCGCCGCGGGTCCCGTAGCCGGCGGCACCCTGGACGGGGATCTGGTGGTGAAGTCGGAGGGCGATCCGTATTTCCTGTTTCCCAACGCGTTCCGGGTGCTGTTGGGCCTTCGGGAAAAGGGAGTCCACCGGGTCAAGGGCGCGATCCGCGTCCAGGGGCCTTTCTTCTTCGACTGGACCCCGGACCCCGAGGGACGCAGGCTGAAGCGCGTGTGGACGGGCCGCCTGGCCGCCGCGAGTTGGCCGGTGGTGACGCGCGCGCTGTTCCCCGGCGCATCCATGCCGCTGAAGGAGCACAAGCTGCGGTTCGAGCGCGTGACGGCGCGGGACCGGAGCAAACCGCTTCCGCCGCGCCCGCTGGTGGTGCATGCCTCGCCGCCGCTGCGGCGCCACCTCAAGGACTTCAACGCCCATTCGAACGACAACTTCCACGAGTTCTCGTACCAGGTCGGCGGGCCGGCGGAAGTGCAGCGTATTCTCCGCGCCGCCGTCTCGGCCGTACCCCGGCGGTTCATCGTCATCGACAACGCCGCCGGGGACGGGCGCAACAACCAGATGAGCCCGCGGGCCGTGGTCGCGATGTTCAAGGCCCTGGAGCGGACCCTCAAAGCGCGGGGGCTCGCCTACGCCGATGTGCTCCCGGTGGCCGGCGTCGATGCCGGGACTCTGGAGGACCGGCTGGCGGCGCAACGCTACCGCGGAGCGGTGGTGGGCAAGTCCGGAACCGTGCGCGTGCTGCGCATCTCCACCATGGCCGGCGTCGCGTACACGCGGAAATTCGGGCGCACGTTCTTCGCCGTCATGACCCGAGGCGTGCCGCTCTGGACGGCCCGGCAACGCCAGAACGCCTTCATGCGGGGGCTGCTCGACGCGGGCGGGCCGCGGCCCTTGCCCACGCGGAGCGCGCCGCCCCCCGCGTTCATGGAGGCGCGCCTGGAACCGCCGGAGTAGGGGCGCTGTCCTTGCATCGTCCGGGATCACTGGTGTACGAGTCCGGTTCGTGGTGACGCGCACGAGTCACCGTGAACCGCTCGCAGAACAGGAGGCATTTACAAATGGCTGACAGACCCTTGGAAGGAAAAGTGGCGTTGGTGAGCGGGGCGGGCAGCCCCATCGGGTTCGGCCGGCGCATGACGTTCGCCCTGACCGCGGCGGGCGCGCGCGTGGCCATGATGGACGTGAGCGAGGAGTGGGTCAACCGCACGGCCGACGAGGTGCGCGCCGTGGCCGGCCAGGACAGCGTCCTGCCCATCGTGGAGAGCGTGAGCAGTTGGGAAAGCGCGGCACGGGCGGTGGACACCGCCATCACCGACCTGGGCGGTCTCGACATCCTCGTCAACAACGCCGGGACCAATCCGCGCAACGTCGGCTTGACCTCCGAGTTCCGCGAGAAGTGCTGGGAGGTCTCGCCCGAGGCTTGGCTGCGGGTCTTCGGGGTGAACTGCGCCGGTCCCTTCTACATGGTGCGCGCCGCCGTCGGGCACATGATCGAGAAGGGGTGGGGCCGCATCATCGGCGTCACCACCAGCCTGAACACCATGTACCGCGCCTACGGCTCGCCCTACGGGCCGTCCAAGGCCGGGCACGAGGCCTTCATGGCGACGCTGTGCCAGGAGCTGGAAGGCACCGGCGTCACCGCCAACATACTGGTGCCGGGCGGCCCGGCCAACACCAACCTCATCCCCCAGGACGCCGAGTACAACCGCGAGGAATTGATCCAGCCGCCCGTGATGGAAAAGCCGGTGGTGTGGCTCGCATCGGAGGCGTCCGACGGTATCAACGGCCGGCGCTTCATCGCCTACCACTGGGACGAGGGCCTGCCGCTGGAAGAGCGTTTGGCCCAGGCGAGCGCGCCCTGCGCGTGGCCGCAGGCAGGGCAGCCCGCCATCGCACCGGGACGGTAGCCGACACTACGGACCGCCCCAAATCGCCGCGGCCGTCTCCACGATCCGGTCGAGCTTGCGCCACTGGTCGTCCTCGCTCACGGACTCGTGGTAGAGGCCGCTGGCGAAGCCACACTGCGGGCTCAAGGCCAGTTGCTCCAGCGGGCAGTGCCGGCTCGCTTCATCCACGTGATTTCTCAGCTCTTCGACGCTTTCGAGCCGGGCGCTCTTGGTGGTGACCAGCCCGAGCACGACGGTCTTGTCCGCGGGTACGAACCGGAGTGGTTCGAAGGAGCCCGCGCGTTCGCTGTCGTATTCCAGCAGGAGGCGATGGTGCCGCAGGCCGTTGAAGAGGCGTTCGGCGATGGCGTCGTAGTGCCCCTCCCGGTGCCACTGCGGTACCAACTCGCCGGTCACGGGGTCGTGGGTGCGGGCGTTTCCCCGGCACAGGTGGATGCCGAAGGTCACCCCCGGGAAGCCGTCGATCAGGGCGTTGTCGGCGCGGATGGACCGCTCGAGGTTCTCGTCCGGGTCCTCGCCGCGGGAGCGCATCCGCTCCAGCGAGACATGGTCCACGTAGGCGGTGTAGCCGGGCGCGTCGATCTGGATGTAGCGGCAGCCCGCCGCCACCAGGTCCGCGATCATGGTCCGCTCGATGCGGACGACGTCGTCGGTGAACTCGTCCAGGCCGCCGGGGTAGACGGACCGGGAGTCTTCCCACTTGAACCGTTGCGCGATGCGGTCCGGGCCGATGAGCGTGGGCTTGACCACGCGGCCGGCGACGCCGCTGGCGAACCGGTACTCCTCCAGCGGCAGATTGCGGGTCAGGCTCAGTCTGGCAACGGCCTTGCGCCGCGTGACGATGGCCGGCCCCGCGGCGCTGAAATCCTGCTCGGCGCGTTCCAGGGGCGTCGTGTTGACGTTCTCGTGGACGTAGAAGCGGATGGATTCCCGCGGGACGTCGAAGCCGGAGACACACGCCGAGAAGCTCTCCTGGAAGTTGCGCCGCCGCAACTCGCCGTCGCCCACCACTTGCAGCCCCACGGCTTCCTGCTTTCGGATGATCTCCTGAATCGCCTCGTCCTGAGCCCGCTGCAACTCATCGTCCCCGGCCTCGTACCGGTCATGCCGTTGAAAGACCTCGAGCAGCGGGTCGGGGTGGACCAGGCTGCCGATGTGCTCCGCCCGAACGGTGGGTAAACCCGTCTCGGCGTTCATGCATTGTCTCCTTGTCGACAGGCGCGGGATAGCTCGCGGGAGGCGTGGGACGACGTGACCGCTTGTCTCGGCCGTCAATCTCCCTGGGCGGCTTCGTCTCCCTTGAGTCGGGCGAACCCGGCGCGGATGGACGGCAGGAAGATCAGCACCACGGCGAAGACCAGCAGCCCCAGGGTCATCGGCCGCGCCCATATGAAGCCGATGCCGTCGGTGAGGTTCATGGCGCGGGCGAAGTTGTTTTCCAGCAACGGTCCGAGGATGAACCCGATGAGCATCGGCGCCAGCGGGTAGCCGGCCATGCGCATGATGGTGGCCACGAGTCCCATGCCGGTGAGCAGCAGTAGCTCGGTGGCGTTGTTCTGGCCGATGTAGCTGCCCATCATGGTGAAGAACAGGATGAACGGGATCAGGTAGTTGCGCGGGATCTCCAGCAGCTTGGCGATGTACGGGATCAGCGGCAGGTTGAGGACCAGCAGCACCACGTTGCCGAGGTACATGGAGATGATCACCGCCCAGAAGATGGAAGGATTGTCCACCATCAGGCGCGGTCCCGGCGCCACGTTGAGGGCGATGAGGGCGCCCAGGAGGATGGCGGTGGTGCCGGACCCGGGAATGCCCAGGGTGAGCAGCGGCACGAACGAGCCGGTGCAGGCCGCGTTGTTGGCCGTTTCCGGCGCGGCAAGCCCCTTGATGGAGCCCTTGCCGAACTTCGCCCGGTCCTCCCCCTTGGCGATGTTGCGTTCCACGGCGTAGCCGAGAAACGAAGCGATGGTCGCGCCCGCCCCCGGCATGACCCCGATGAAGAACCCCTGGAGCGACTGGCGTCCGATGACCGGGGCGATCTCCTTGGCCTCCTCACGCGTGATGCGCAGGTTGGCGATCTTGCCGCCGTCGTCCCCCTCGCGTTCCGAACGCTTGGGGTTGAGGACCAGGTACAGGGCCTCGGGGAGGGCGAACAGCGCCATGGCCAGCGTGATGAAGCTGATGCCGCTCTGCAGGTCCTGGATGCCGAAGGTGAAGCGCGGCGCGTTGAACAGGGCACTCTCGCCGACCGTCGCCAGCATCACGCCGAGGACGGTCATCATCAAGGCCTTGCCCACCTGACCCGAGCCCGCGAAGGCGGCGATGGCGGCGAGGCCCACGACCATCAGCGCGAAGTACTCGGCGGAGTGGAACAGCAGGGCCACGGTGGCCAATCCCGGCGCGAAACCCATGAGCAGGATGGCGCCGATGGTGCCTCCGGAGAACGACCCGATGGCGGCCACGGTCAGCGCCTTGCCGGCCTGCCCCTGCCGCGCCAGGGGGTAGCCGTCGAACGCCGTGGCGACGGTGCCGGCCACGCCCGGCGCGTTGATCAGGATCGACGAAGTGGAGCCGCCGAAGATGGCGCCGTAGTACACGCCCGCCAAGAGGATCAGCGCCGCCGCGGGATCGCCGATCTGTATGGCGATGGGGATCATGATGGCGATGATCGACATCGGGCCGAGACCCGGCAGCATGCCGATCAAGGTACCGATCAGGCACCCGGCGATGACCATGAGGAGGTTCTGAATGCTGAAGGCGGTGGACAGACCGGCGAGGATTCCTTCAACCATCGTTCGTCTCCCTTACATGAACAGGAACCAGGGCCAGGGTCGGAGGAAGATGCCGAGCACTTCCTGTACCAAGTACCAGATCAGGAAGGCCGCCAGCAGGGCCACCGGAACGAGGACGATGTAGCGCCGCTCGCCGAGAATCATCGCCCCGACAACCAGGAAGAGGGTCGTCATGGTCACGAAGCCGATGGGCCGCAGCAGCAGGGCGTAGGCGACCATGAGCACCAGCAGAAAGATCGCCTGGCCGAGCTTGTACTGCCGGAGGTTGCCGACGTCGATGTCGTCTTCGGGGGCCTCGCCGTCGGTCCCGGAACCGGACTGGACGAGCACGGCCACTCCCACCAGCGCGCCGATGACGCTCAGCCATTTCGGCAGCTCGTTGGGCAGGAACGTCATGTTGCGCTCGAACGGGAGCATCGCGGCCTCCATGACCACGAAGGCCGTGTAGCCGTAGGCGACGCAAACGACGATGAATATCAGGGCGATGGCGCGTTCGAGAGTCATGAGTCCACTCCTGCTCGTTGCGCACACGGAGGGAGAGAGGTCCGGGGCATCCCTGGCGGACGCCCCGGATCACCGAGTCGTTATTTGAGGAAGCCGAGCTGCTGCATCAGCTTCTTGATCACCTTCTCCTGGTTTTCCAGGAACGCGGTGAACTTGTCGCCGGGGTTGTGGATGTCGACCCAACCGTTGCGGTCGCGCACGGCCTTCCATTCGGGCGTGGCGTACATCGCCGCGAGGGCCTTGCGGTACTGGTCCGCCTTCTCCTGCGGCAGCCCCGGGGCGCCGAAGAAGCCGCGCCAGTTGACGAACGTCACGTCGAAGCCCTGCTCCTTCAGAGTCGGTGCGTCCTTGAACGCGGACACACGCTCCGGGGCGGTCACCGCCAGGATGCGCATCTCGCCGGCCTTGGCCAGCGCGACGGCCTCGGAGAAACCGGTGGAGCCGGCGGCGACTTCGCCGGACAGGATGGCCGCGTTCAGCTTGCCGCCCGCGTCATAGGGGATGTACTTGACCTTGGTCGGATCGGCTCCGGCCGCCTGAAAGGCCATGGCGGCAACCAAGTGGTCCAGCGATCCGGGCACGGAGCCGCCGCCCACGGATACCTTCTTCGGGTCCTTCTTGTACGCTGCCACCACGTCGGCGAAGTTCTTGTAGGGGCTGTCCTTGCCCGTGATGAGGGCCTGGTAGTCGCCGATGGTGCCCGCGATCATGGTCAGGTCGCGGAAGTTGTGGGGAAAGCGCCCGGTCAGCGAGCGGATGATGATGGGCGTCGAGTTCACCATCATGGTGCCGTGGTTGGACTCGGCGTTCTCGATGAGGAAGCCGATGGCCTTGCCGCCGCCGCCGCCGGACATGTTCTCGTACGAGGCCGATCCGGCGATGCCGGACTTGGTCAGCGCCTCGCCGGTGCCGCGCGCGGTGCCGTCCCAGCCGCCGCCGGCGCCGCCGGGGATGAGGAAGTGTATCTTGTCGACGATCTTATCGGCCGCGGGGGCGGGGTTGAAGGCGCTCAGGGCCAGCACCATGGCGGTGGCCACGGCCACGCCGAGGCGTGTCAGAAAACGGGTTCGTGTCATTTGTCTGTCCTCCTGACTGAAAAAATTAGCATTCGGTGTTAACGTAACCGCAAGCGTTTGTCCAATGAATTCGGGCCGGGAATGGTTCGTTATGAATCTCCTTCCCGGCGCAACTTCCTGTTGATGTCACACGGCAAATGAGATAAACAGGCGCAATCGACAAACCCGAGGAGGTGTCTGAATGCATCGTAAAACGTTGTTCTCGATCCTGGTCCTGGCGGCGGTCCTGTCGCTGAGCGTCAACGCATTCGCGCAGTGGAACATTTCAGTGGCGGGTTCGCCCGCGGGCGGTACGCTCCAGGTGAAGTCCGAGGGGCTGGGCGAAGCCCTGCGCCGGGGCGTCCCCAACTCGAACGTCACCGTGCCGACCTCCAGTCCGGCGGCGGGGCTGGCGTTGACCGGCGAAGGCAAGGCAGAGGTGGGAGTGGGCGCTTCGGCGCGCATGGCCGTGAACGCGATCCGCGGGAACGCGCCGTTCAAGAAGAAGTACGACTTCAAGCTGCTCGCGTTCTGGGGCGCCGACCTCTTCATGTTCGTCGCCACGCCCAAGGCAGGCCTGAGCACGTTCCGCGACTACGTGGCGCGCAAGGCCAAGGACGGCATCTCGGTGGGTCCCAAGGGCAGCGGTTCCTACATGGTGTTCGATGACGTGGCCAACGTGCACGGCACCAACTTCAAGGACATGGAAGGTTGGGGCGCGAAGATCCACTACCAGTACTCCGCTCCCTCGCTGGAGCTTCTCCAGGACGGGCAGATCGAGGGGCTGGGAGGCCTCTGGGGACAGCCCAGCGCCCGCATCGTCGACCTCACCAACAACCGGGAGATGGTTTGGGTAGGTTTGGACAAGGAAGCCATCGACAAGCTCGGCGCGGAGTTCGGGTATGAGCACGTGAAGCTCGACAACCCGGGAGACTTCGGCTACGGCTACAAGTTCGTCAACCAGAAGCCTCTGGAAACCGTGCGCATGGCGGACATCGTTGTCATCAACTCGAGCCTGTCCGTGGATCAGGCCTACGCCATCACCAAGGCCATCTACGGCAGCAAGGACTTCCTGGTCAACGTACACGTTTCCTTCAAGGCGTTGAGCGCGGAGAACACCATCGCGCTGGACAAGGCGTCCAAGGCCCTGAACCTCCACGAAGGCACCGTCAAGTATTTCCGCGAAGTGGGTGCCATGAAGTAGAGCGCACGGCGGCATACGCGGGACCCGCTGTCCCGCGTATGCTCCGCGCCGGCGGTGGCGCGACGTCCGTTGTGGCGTCGCGCCGCGCGTCCGAGCTCCAACAACGTTTCATCTTCCGCCCATGTCTTTCCTGACGACCCTCGGCCGAGTGTACGAGGACTACGCGGAAGGCAGCCGACGGCAGTTCACCGGCATCGCCGGCAAGCTCGTCCCCGGCTTTGCCATCCTGTACTCCCTCTACCACGTCTACGTCTTCATCATCGGCGTCGGCAAGCTGAACGTATTCCAGCACCGTTCGACGCACCTGTTGTGGCTTCTGGCCTTCTCCTTCATCGTCTACGGCCCGGCGGTGAAGAAGACGCGGGTGGGGCTTTGGGACTGGATCCCGGCGATCCTGTCCATCGCCATCTGGGTCTACATGATGTTCAACCTCGAGCGCATCACCTTGTGGTTGAGCCTCATCGACGAGCCGCCGCTGCTGGACCTCATCTTCGGCGGCCTGCTGATTCTGCTGGTGCTCGAGGGCGTGCGGCGTGTCTCGCGCATGCCGCTCGTGATCGTCACCGTGATCTTCCTGCTCTACATGTTCTGGGGAAATCTGCTGGGCGGGATCTGGTGGCACGCGGGCATGACCTATGACGTGGTCATCGACGTGCTGTTCCTGAGCCCCCAGGGCATGTGGGGCTCGCTCATGAACATCTCCGCCACCTACATCATCCTGTTCGTGCTCTTCGGCCAGTTGCTGCTGCACTTGGGCGGCGCCGCGTTCTTCGTGGACCTGGCCGACGCCGTGGCCGGGCGCGCCCGCGGCGGGCCCGCCAAGGTGGCGGTGGTGGGCAGCGGCCTGTTCGGTACCATCTCCGGCAGCCAGATCGCCAACGTCGCCACCAGCGGCTCCTTCACCATCCCGATGATGAAGCGCGTCGGCTTCCGGCCGCAGTTCGCCGGGGGGGTGGAGCTGTCGGCCTCCATGGGCGGTATGTTCATGCCGCCGGTGATGGCGTCCACCGTGTTCCTGATGAGCGACATCAGCGGCATCCCTTACGTCGAGATCATCGTGGCGGCGTTCATCCCCGCCTGTCTCTACTTCTACACGGTCTTCTGGCAGGTGCACATGGAGAGCGTGAAGATGGGGATCATCTCTCCCACCGAGGGGCGGCGCTCGGCGTGGAACGTGCTCAAGGAGGACGGCCACTTCATCCTGCCGCTGATCGTCATCGTGTGGGTCCTGCTGGAAGGGTATACACCGATCCGGGCCGCGCTGGTGGCCATCGCAACCCTGCTGGTGGTCACGGGCGTCAGGAAGAAGGGGCGCAAGGACTTCGTCAAGAACGTGCTCAAGGGGCTGGAGACCGGCGCCACCACATCCATCATCGTGGCGCTGCCCATCGCCGCCGGCGCCATCATGGTCACGGCCATCTCCGCCACCGGCCTCGGCGGGAAGTTCGGCTCCATGGTCATGCTCTTCTCCGGCGGCTACCTGTTTCCGGCCCTGGTGATCGCCATGATCGCGTCGCTGGTGCTGGGCGCGCCCCTGTCGGTGGCGGCCACCTATATCCTGACGGCCATCATGATCGTTCCCGTGACCGTATCGCTGGGCGTGGCGCCGCTGGCGGCGCACCTGTTCGCGGTCTACTTCGCGGTCATCGCGCCCATGTCTCCGCCGGCGGGTCCGGCCATGTTCCTTGCCGGAGGACTTGCCGGAGCCAACCCCATGATCGTGGGGCTCATCGGCATGCGGCTCGCCATCGGCGCGTTCGTGCTGCCGTTCATGTTCGTGTTCAACTCCGGCCTGCTGATGGAAGGGAGCGTCGTCGAGATACTCTTCGCCGTCGCCGTGGCCGCGTTCGCTCTGTTCGCGCTGGCCGCTGGCTTCGAAGGCTGGATCTCGAAGTCGACCGCGGCGTGGGAGCGCGTGCTGCTGGTGGCGGGCGGCTTCACGATGATTTTCCCGGGCGCGGTCACCCTGACGGCGGGCGCCGCCGCCGTGATCGTGGCCATCGTCGGGCACTTGGTGCGGGTGAAGGTAGTGCAGGCCACAAGCGAGCCTGCGGCGCCTTGACCGCGTAAGGTCAGCGGGACGCTCCGTGGCATATGGACGGAGCGTCCCGGTGCCGAAGAAGTAGCCGGAACACGGAGCGAAAGCGGGGAGCAAGCCAAGCCTTGGTTGCCGCGCGAACGTTGCTGGTCGTCCTTGTCCTTGTCTGGGTGTCGGGGTGCTCCTACACACCCCCGCCCAAGCGTCAGGCCGACGTCTGCCAAGTCTTCTCGCAGTATCCCGATTGGTACGACTACGCCGTCAAGTCCCAGCGCCAGTGGGGCACGCCGGTTCATGTCCTCATGGCCTTCGTGCGCCATGAGTCGAGCTTCCAGAGCCACGCCAAGCCGCCCATGCGCTGGCTCCTGTTCATCCCGCTGGGGCGTCCGTCGTCGGCCAAGGGATACGCCCAGGCCCAGAACCCGGTGTGGAGCGAATACGAGGCGGAGCGGGGCCGGCTCTTCCGCAGCCGCTCGGACATGGAGGACGCCCTCGACTTCGTCGGCTGGTACAACCACAAGACCTGGCGCGAACTGGGTATCGCCCGGACCGACGCGCACAGGCTCTACCTCGCCTATCACGAAGGCCGCGGCGGCTACCGCCGCGGCACCTGGAAGAAGAAGCCTCAGGTGCAGCGTACCGCCAAGCGCGTGGCCGCCACCGCCGCCCGCTACAAGGCGCAACTGGACAAGTGCGAGTCGCGTTTTCGCTGCGACTCCTGGTACCAGGTGTGGCCGCTGTGCCGGTAAGCGTGGGCGGCTTGCAAACGGCTGTGACTTCGTCCTAGAGTGCAAGCGTTCATCCGTGTGCGATGGAGCAAACAAAAGGAGTGACCCAATGAAGCGATTCAATTCCAAATGGACAGCTCCGGCAGCGCTGCTGGCCTTCGGCATCGCGACCTTGGCGGCATCCGCGGCAACCGCGGCGGACATGACGCCCATCAGCGTGGGCCGGACGACATCGGCGAGCGGGTTTCACATTCCCTCGTACATCGCCA
Organism: Deltaproteobacteria bacterium; assembly: GCA_026712905.1. Taxonomy (NCBI): domain Bacteria; kingdom Pseudomonadati; phylum Myxococcota; class Myxococcia; species Deltaproteobacteria bacterium. The sequence goes on along the minus strand of JAPOPM010000017.1, from coordinate 6,354 downwards.
TGGACAAGGGCATCTTCAAGAAGCACGGCCTGGAGGCCAAGTACCGCAGCATGAGCGGCAAGGCGTTGCTCAACGCCGGCATCGCCAAGCAGATCGATTTCGTGCCGATCCCCGGTGGCGGTTCCCAGGCTCTGCTCAAGGGCGCGCCGATCACGTTCCTGGTGGGCCAATCGCTGATCTCCCAGTGGACCATCACCGCCCACAAGGACATCAAGTCGGTCGAGGACCTCAAGGGCAAGATCCTCGGGCTCGGACGGCCCGGCAGTGCCGACTACGATGAAGCCGACATCGTACTGTCCAAGAACTTCGGCATGGAGCCCGGACGCGACTACAAGGTCATCAGCTTCCGGGGCGAAGCCGAACGGATCGCCGCCATGATCAACGGCGACATCCACGCCGGCCTGCTCACCTTCCCGCACGCGGCCAAGGCGAAGCTCGCGGGCTTCAAGGTCATCTTGAAGACCGGAAAGTACCTGCCGCGGATCGGTGGCAGTTTCTGGGTGCACAACGACTACCTCAAGGCCAACCGCAAGACGGCCAAGGCTTTCATCCATGCCATGGCCGAAGCCGCGGAGTACATGGAGTCCAACAAGGAAGGCTCCATCGACGTCATCCAGAAGTACTTCGCCATGAAGGACCGCCGGGAAGCCGAAGGCGTATGGGAAGAAGTGTTCGACCAATACGGCGCGGATCTGCCGAAGCACCTGGTGAAGAGCCTGTTCGAATCCCGCGTGAAGCGCATGATGGCGCAGAACCTCTGGCCCAAGGACAAGCCGCTTCCCGACCTCGAGCAGTTCGTCGCCCGGGATCTCATCGAGGAAGCGCTGACCGAACGCGGTTACGTGCGGGGCAAGGGCGGTTACCTGGAGCCCAAGCGTTAATTCAGCTCCGTTATTCAACTCTTGAGAGGGTACGCGACAGAGTGTCGCGTACCTCGAACCATGCACTTGCACCCGACAGGGCCCTGGCGTTTTCCGAGCGGGTAACAAGCCTGTTTGTGACGCGAATCGCCAGGACCCTGTCGCTCAACTGGCGTCCCGGACCGGACATCAGCGGCAGAGGTCCAGCAACTCACCCAACGTTTCCGTTTTTCCGGCAATGGCATTGACGCGCGAAAACTGGCAGAGGACAACGATGTCCTTGCCTGATCGCCTGGGCGGCGGCCCGCGCAGGCTTGGCCGTCCGCGCCGGCGGTAAAGACAATCCAGGCAGTTTCCATCAGGAGGAAGAAGAGGCATGGCTCAAGCGAACGGCTACATCATCGGCATCGACACCGGCGGCACGTTTACGGACGTGGTGGTCATGTCCCCCGGCGGGGAGGTGTGGACGGCGAAGGCGTCGACGACGCCGGACGATTTCTCCCGCGGCGTCATGGACGCGCTCACCGAGGCCGGCCGCGTGCTGGACGTGGACCGCGCCGACCTGCTGAAGCAGGCGGTGTTGTTCAAGCACGGCAGCACCGTGGCCACCAACGCGCTCATCACCCGCACCGGGGTCAAGGTGGGCTTCATCACCACCCGCGGCTTCGAGGACACCACCGAGATCATGCGCGCCATCGGCCGGGTGGACGGCCTCTCCGAGGAGGAAATCCGCCACGCCACGTGGGTCACCAAGCCCGAGCCGCTGGTGCCGCGCGAGCGGGTCCTGGGGGTGCGCGAGCGCATCGACTACCGCGGCGAGGTGGTGGTGCCGCTGTCCCGCCAGGACGTGATGGACGCCATCCGCAAGCTCGTGGACGAGGAGGGATGCGAGGCCATCGCGGTGAGCCTGCTGCACGCCTGGGCCAACGCCAAGCATGAGGACGACGTCCGCGCGCTGGCGCGCGAGGCCGACCCGTCCAACAAGGTGTTCTGGTCCTTCGGCAGCGAGCTGGCGCAGGTGGCGGGCGAGTACGCGCGCGCCAACACGGCCATCATCAACAGCTTCCTCGGCCCAACGGTGGACCGCTACCTCGGCGGCCTGCAGACCAAGCTCGAGGAGGGCGGCCTGGAAAACCCGTTCCTGATCATGCAGGGCAACGGCGGCGTGGCCCACCGGACTCATGCGACTCCCGTGTCGAACCTCCAGTCCGGGCCGGCCGGCGGTGCCATCGCGTCCGCCTACGTGGCCGGGCTCCTGGGCCATCCCAACGTCATCACCGCCGACATGGGCGGCACGAGCTTCGACGTCGGCCTCATCACCGAGGGCTACTGGCGCTACGCGGCGGAACCCATCGTCGAGCGCTTTCGCATGCTCCAGCCCATCATCGACATCCAGTCCATCGGTGCCGGCGGCGGCACCATCGGGCGCGTCGACGAGGAGACCGGCCGGCTGCTGGTGGGTCCCCAGAGCGCGGGCGCGAGTCCGGGCCCGGTGTGCTACGACGCCGGCGGCGAGGAAGTCACGGTCACCGACTGCGACCTGGTGCTGGGCATCATCGATCCTGACTATTTCCTCGGTGGACGCAAGTCGCTCAACAAGGAAAAGGCGGAGAAGGTCGTGGCGGAAAAGATCGCCAAGCCGCTCGGCCTCAGCAACGTGGAAGCCGCGGCCGGGGTCTACGATATCGTCAACAGCAAGATGTCCGACCTGATCCGCCAACAGGTGGTGCGCACCGGACACCTGCCCGAGGAATTCGTCATCTACGCCTTCGGCGGCGCCGGGCCGGTGCACTCCGCGGGGTTTTCCGCCGAGCTGGGCATCAACAAGATCTACATCTTCCCCACCTCGCCCGTGTTCTCCGCCTTCGGCGTAGCCGCCGCGGACGTGATCCACACACGGGTCATGACCTGCCAGTACATCTTCCCGGCCGAGCCGGAGGGACCCAACGAGCGCCTCGACACCATCGAGAACGAGTTGGGAGAGATCATGACGGGCGAGGGCTTCAAGACCGAGCAAGTGGAGTTCCGTCGCTTCTTCACCATGCGCTACCGCCGCCAGACCGCCGGCGTGGAGATCCCGCTGACGTGGGACCGCATGACCGACGCCCGGCTGCGGGAGCTGCAGGAGATGTTCGAGAAGAAGTACGAGGAACTCTACGGCGTGGGCGCGGGCTACACCAAGGCCGGCATCGAGATCAGCGCCATCCGCGTGGACGCGGTGGGTCTGGTCACCAAGCCGGAGTTGAAGCCGCAGCCCGTGGAGCCGGGCGACGGCGCCCAGGCCGTCAAGGGCAAGCGCGACGTCTACTTCACACGGCCGGAGCGAGGATTCATCGAGACCCCGGTGTACGACAACGGGCTCCTCAAGGCGGGCAACGAGGTGACCGGTCCGGCCGTCCTGGAGCTGCCCTTCACCACCATTCCGGTGCCGCCGGGCGCCAAGGTGACCGTCGATCCGTATCTGAACCTGGTGATGGAAATCTAAGGACAGGACATTCAATCAGGAGAGACTGATGGAACCGACCGCGGTTGATCCCATTCGCTATGAGATGTACTTCCACCGGCTCTGGGCCATCGGGGAAGAAGGGCGCATGACGCTGCAGCGCGTGACCGCTTCTCCCATCGTGGCCCAAGGCGGCGAGTGCATGAGTTCGTTCTACGACGCCGAGGGCGTCATGGTGCTGGCGTGCTCCGGCCACCTGCGGTTCGCCGCCGCCACCTCCCAGGCCATCAAGAACATGATGGAGTACTTCCAGGAGTCGCCCGGCTTCTATGACGGCGACCAGTTCTTCTTCAACGACCCCTACGTGGCCGGCTCTCACACCTACGACATGATGGTCATCAAGCCCATCTTCTACGAGGGCGAGTTGATCGCGTGGACCGCCACCAGCACCCATACCGCCGACACCGGCGGGGTGCTCCGGGGCGGCGCCCTGGAGGTCTTTCACGAGGGCATCTGCATCAGCGGCCTCAAGATCGTCGAGAAAGGGGAGTTCCGGGAGGACGTCTTCCGCACCCTCACCGGCATGTGCCGGGACCCACAGTACGTCGGGCTCGACATGAAGGCGATGATCGCCGGCAACAACGTCTGCTCCGACCGCTACCTGGGACTGGTGGACAAATTCGGTCCGGAGTTCGTCGAGGCCGCGGGTCGGCGCATGATCGAGGATTCCGAGGCCAAGGCCCGCGCCAAGCTGCGCTCGCTGCCCGACGGCACCTGGGTCTCTCGGGAATACGTCACCACCCTGGACCGCAAGTCGCGCAAGGCCGTGGCCCAGCAGCTCTACTGCACCATGACCAAGAAGGGCGACGAGCTGGAGTTCGACCTCGAGGGCACCAGCCCCCAGACCGACACCGACCACAACTCCACCTTCCCAAGCACCGCGGCCCACATCACCCTGGCGCTCACCAACGCGCTCTTCTGGGACGTGCCCTGGAGCGACGGCAAGATGAAGCCGGTGACCCTCAAGATACCGGAGGGCAGCATCCTGAACTGCACCTTCCCCGCCGCCTGCGGCGCCGCGCCGCGGGTGGGCAACGTGCTGGTCTCCACCATCTGCGAATGTGTCTCCAAGATGCTCTACGCCGCCGGCCGGGCGGACGACGTCAACGCCTCCACCACCGGCAACCTGGCCTACGCCGGCGGCCCCGGCTACTTCTACGGCGGCCATACCCGCGACGGAATCCGGGTGGCCCAGGGGCTGTACGACATCCACGGCGCGGGCATGGGCAGCGCGCCGGTCCGGGACGGGGTCAACACCGGCGGCCACATGAACATCCCCTCCGCCGGCATCAGCGATATCGAGCGCATCGAGATGCAGTATCCGTTCCTGTACTTCACCCGCGGGCACAACCCCGACGGCAGCGGGTTCGGCAAGTACCGCGGCGGCCTCGGCAGCTACCGCGTCTACTGGATCTACGGCTCCCAGGACTGCAGCGTGGACTACAAGCCCTACGGCGGCGTGGCCCAGGGCGGCTACGGCCTGTGCGGCGGCTATCCCACGGGCAAGAGCGTGCTGCGCTACATGGTGGACGCGGGCATGGAGCTGCTGGACCGGGTCAAGGTGGGCGAATACCCGGACGGCGAAGGCATGCGCGACGGCACCTGGGGCCGGGTGGTGCATCCCGATGGGGTGCCGGAGCGCGTGATGTTGCCGGAGGGAAGCCTCCTGATCGACTACGTGGCCGGCGGCGGCGGTTTCGGCGACCCGCTCGAACGCGACCCCGCGCTGGTGCTGCGGGACTTCGGCCGGGGCTGGCTCACCCCCAAGATCGGCGAGGAAGTGTACGGCGTGGTGCTGGCCAAGGACGGCGGTTCCGTGGACGCGGCGGCCACCAAGAGCCTGCGGGAACGCATCCGCGTCGAGCGCAAGCAGCTCGGGGCGCCGCCTTCGGGAAAGACCTCGGCGCTGGACCCGGCGCGGGCGGGGGAGTACGAATCGGTCCTGCGCTTCCACGCAAGCCTGGAGATCGCCCGCCGCAACGGTGAGCACGCCATCCGCTGCACCCAGTGCGGTCACCTCTACTGCGGCGCCGAGGAGAACTACAAGAACTACGCGCTGCGCCGAATCCTGGACCTGAACGACTACATGGAAGACGCCCTGCCGTCCGGCGAGCCCTATATCGGCGAGTACCACGAGTACAGTTGTCCGGGCTGCCAGGTACAGTTGCAGGTGGATCTATTCTGCCCGGCCATGGGCGGCGATCCGATCCTGTGGGATACGCGTATCGACGTGTGACGGCGGGGCGCCCGGTCTCGGCGGGTTGGCCGCCGATGGGAGAAGAATCGTAGGGGCGGTTTTCAAACCCGCCCGTGCCCGGCCTGACGCCAGGCCGCGGGGAGACCTTGATGAGCGATGACAAGACCAAGATCGTAACCGGATTGGGCAAGGCCGAGCTGCATCGTGTCCTCGTCCGCAACATCGACCTGACTCAGGACATCCTGGGCAAGCTCAGCTTTGGCCAGATGACCTTTCTGATGCTGGTGGGACGGGTTCCCTCCGAGAACGAGGGGCGGATGACCGACGCCTTGCTCAACGTCCTGGTGGAGCACGGCATGGTGGGCAACATCGTCGCGGCCCGCTTGACGGTGTCCACCGCGCCCGAGGCGATCCAGGGAGCGGTCGCCGCGGCGCTGCTGGGAGCCGGCAGCGTGCACCTGGGCTCCTCGGAGTACTGCGCCAAGATGCTGCAGGACGCGCTGCCGCTGGACAGCGGCGACGCCGACCTGGCCGCGGCGGCCCAGGGAGTGCTGGAAGATCACTCCAACCGCAAGCAGCGGATCGCCGGCATCGGCCATGCCACCCACTCCGAGGGCGACCCCCGCGCCGACCGGCTGTACGAGATCGCCGCGGAGACCGGCGTGCGCGGACGCTACTGCGAGTTCCTCGAAGAAATCAAGAAGGCCGCGGAGGCGCGCCACAACCGGGGCCTGCCCATCAACGTCACCGGCGCCATCGCCGCCATCGCCTCGGACATGGGGCTCCAGTGGCAG
>JAPOPM010000016.1 GCA_026712905.1 Deltaproteobacteria bacterium | reverse complement strand
CCCCGCCGCTAATGTCCAGCGATTCTGTCAGTCGTCGTCTGCCCGTCCGGCGTTGTGCTGAGCACGTGATGCGAGGTGAACAGACCTGCCTGGCGCTTCTCCTTGAGCCGGTAGCTCTCCCCCCGGATGTTGAGGATGTGGCTGTGGTGGAGCAGCCGGTCCAGGACGGCTGAGGCGATGACGGTGTCGCCCAGCAGGTCACCCCACTCGCCGAAGCCCTTATTCGAGGTCAGGATGATGCTCCCGCGCTCGTAGCGGGCTGAGATCAGCGTGAAGAAGGCGGTGGCCGCGTCTCTGTCGTAGGGCCAGATGCCGAACTCGTCGACGACGAGGACCTTGGGAGCGAGGTAGATACGCATGCGCCGCCCGAGGGTCTGCTCGGCCTGCGCCTTCCTGAGGTCTTCCATCAGGTCGTAGGCGCGGACGAAATAGGCTCCATGGCCATGCTCGATCGCCTTGAGCGCCAACGCGATGGCCAGGTGGGTCTTGCCCACGCCGGGCGGTCCGAGCAGCAGGACGTTGGTGGCTTCGGCGACGAAGGCGAGGTTGGCCAACTCCTTGACCTGGCGCTCGTCGACGGAGGGCTGGAAGTCGAAGTCGAACTGCTCGATGGACCGCTGGAAGGGCAGATGCGCCAGCTTGGTCCTCGTGGTGAGGTAGCGCTCACGGCGAGCGTCGACCTCCACGCCCAGCAGCTCGGCGAGCATCTCCGGATAGGTCAGTTGCTTGCTGGCCGCGCCGTCCAGCGTGTTGTCGAGCGCCTCGGCAGCCTGCTTGAGCCCCAGGCTCTCCAAGTATTGGCGGACCTGCTCCAGGGCGATCACCGCACACCTCCGGCTGCTGCCAGCTCGTAGACGTCCAGCGAGCGTCGCTCCACCTCTTCAACCGCCACCTGGACTGCCACGGCCTCCTGCTGTGGACGGCCGTCTCCCCTGGGCAGCCCTTCCCACTGGCCAGGTGCAGTGAAGCGCTGGCCGGGGCGCTCGGCACGAGGATGCACCGCCAGTCGCTGATCGCCCGTCCATATCTCCACCGTCCCCGAGCGCTGTCCCACCTGGACCGTCGCTCCCGCCCACCGCCAGGGCACACCGTAGCGGGAGCCTTCCCAGTGCACGTAGCCGTCATGCGCCACTCTGCGGTCGTCCCGCAGATACGGCGCCAGCGTCGAACGCTCCGGCAGACCTCCGAGGTGGACCCGCTCCTCGACCAGCATCTCCCAGGGGCGCCGGCCCGTCGTCCCGTGCATGCGCCGGTTCGCCACGCTGTCGCACCACTCGAGGCTCTGCCGGTTCAGGTCCGCGTCGTCGGTGAACCGTATGCTCGGCCACAAGTTGCCGCGCACATACTTGACCCCGCTCTCCACCTTCCCCTTCGTCTGCGCCCGATACGGCTGGCACACCCGCAACTCGAATCCCATCCGCAACGACATGTCCAGCATCCGCTGATTCCACTCCGGACGCCCATCCGCGTCGCGCCCCAGCACCACCACCTTCGCGTTGTCATACAGGCACCGCCGCGGCACACCCCCGAAGTATTCGAACGCGTTGACGTGGCACTGCATGAAGCTCGCCACGTCCGCTCGCCGGACGAACTCGACGTAGATCGCTCGCGACCAGCCCAGCACCATCACAAACGCCCAGAGCCGGTGCTTGCGGCCGTCTGCGCCGACGTAGCCGAAGCTCCCCCAGTCCACCTGCGCCTGCTCGCCGGGCTCCGTCTCGAACCGCATCGTCGCCCGGGGCTCGCGGCGAGGACGTCGCAAACGCACGTGCTCCCTCAGAATCGTGTAGCTCCCCTGATAGCCCAGCGACTGCAGCTCACGCAGCAGCACGACGCAGTTGTCCAGACCCTCCCCCAACCGGCGGTCAATGTAGCCGGTGTAGGCGTCCAGCTTGGACCCCCGCGGCTCCCGCTGCTTCGCCCGCGGCACTCCCGGCGACCTCAGATACTTGCGCACCGAGTTCCGGGAGACGCCCAACTCCCGTGTGATCCCGCGGATCGAATACCCCTGACCCCTCATCTCGTACAGGTCTTTCATCGTCCCACCTTTCAGCAACGTTCTCCTCCCCGTCAGTCTGCAGGGAGGATG
>JAPOPM010000015.1 GCA_026712905.1 Deltaproteobacteria bacterium | reverse complement strand
GACTACGGCTTTCCCGAAAGCCACGCCGCCAGCTTCGCCCACATCGCCTACGCCTCGGCCTGGCTCAAGCGCCACTACCCCACGGCCTTTGCCTGCGCGCTGCTCAACGCGCAACCCATGGGCTTCTACGCGCCCGCCACCCTCGTGGACGACGCCAAGCGGCACGGGGTCCGGGTGCTGCCGGTGGACATCCGGCGCAGCGACTGGGACTGCACCCTGGAAAGGCAGACAGGGACTCAGACCCGGCCCGCCGGACCGGCCGGCGCCCAGCCGGTGCACGCCCTGCGCATGGGCCTGCGCTACGTCAAAGGGCTCGGGGAAGCCGACTGGCAGCGCATCGACGAGGCCCGGCGCGCCGGCCCGTTCCGCTCCCTGGCCGATCTCGCCTCCCGCACCGGGCTGCGCCAGGGCATCCTCGACCGCCTGGCCCAAGCCGGAGCGCTGACCTCACGCACCTCCCGGCGGCGCCAGGCCCTGTGGCAGGTCCAGGGACTCCAGGCGGCCGGAGGAGACGCGCTCTCCCTGGAGACCTCCGAGGCCCCGGTTCCGTTCGAGCCCCTGAGCGACCTCGAGTCCATCGTCTGGGACTACCGCACCACCGACCACAGCCCCCGGGGCCACCCGCTGGCCCACCTGCGCCCGCGGATCGCCGCCCAAGGCCTTCCCGACGCCGCCGCCGTGCAGCGAATGCCCCACGGCCGCCGCGTGGACTACGCCGGCATCGTCATCTGCCGCCAACGGCCCAAGACCGCCAAGGGCGTCATCTTCATGACCCTCGAAGACGAAACCGGCTTCGTCAACGTCATCGTGTGGCAGGACGTCTATGAAAGGTTCCGGATCGCCGTCAAGACACTCTCGTTCATGGGCGTCAGCGGCCCCTTGCAGAACGAGTCCAACGTCGTCCACCTCGTGGTGGAGTCGGTATGGCAGCCGAAGCTAGATACCGAGCCGGTGCGGAGGAAGAGCCGGGATTTTCAGTAGGGACACCGGAGGAACACCTGGCTGTTCACAAAAGGCACACTTGTGGTCGGTGTGCTCGTCCGCGCGCGCCGGAATCACCGTTTCCGCCCTGCTAAGGTCGATTTGGGCGGCGACCACGAAGGCGTCATTTTGGCGGCGGCGCCGCTTCCAAGGCTTCAACGACGGTCACTGCGCACGCCTCCGCGACCGCGGAGCGGTATTTTTCGCTCACGTTGGCAACCCAGCCGGCCTTGACGACAAATTCGCTGCGTTGCCAGTAACTCTCTTCCTTCAGGCCCGCGATCTGTTCTGGCTGCAGCTCCGCCTTGGCAACGCAGAGTGGCGCAAACGCCAAGACGATAGCCGACTCGGCGCCTGCCGAGGCCATCTCTCCGGCCGTCCCGCCCGTCACCCAGCCACCCCAGGCGAAACCGACGATCATTGTGGCGATCGCGCCGCCGATCGCACCCCAAATGGCGGGTTTTACCGATGTTGACATCTTCATTGTAATTTCTCCCTATTCCACTATTTGATTGAGCCGATATTTCCCGGATGGCGAACCATCCGTACTATTGGCACTCAGGACAGCCCGAACGACTGCCATGGTG
>JAPOPM010000014.1 GCA_026712905.1 Deltaproteobacteria bacterium | reverse complement strand
GTAGTTGAGGTACAGCTTGCCGTCCACGATGGTCCAGGCGTCCGGGTCGATGGAGGCGGTGCCGCCGTTGCTCACCGCCCAGGCGCAGTAGCCTCCGTACCGGGGCGCGTACTTCTCGGGGTCGCCCTCGAACAGCGCCTTGTTCTCGGCGCTGGCGAACGACCAGGTGGCCCCCTTCCACTCCACCCGGTGCGCCCGCTTTCCCGCCACCGGCTTGCCCTCGGTGTGGTAGGCCACCGGGTCGTATCCCCGGATGGCGCCGCCGAAAAAGGTGGAGAACACCGGATCGACGGCCCAGGCCGTGCCGGCGGGAGCAAGCAGGGCGGCGATGAAAAGCACGGGCACGACCGCCCGCCGGATTCGCTGTGCGCAACTCATGGATGCCTCCTGGAGAACCGTAGGAAGATGGTTTGATTTCAGCCGATTCCAGGTGCGTTTGCAATGGTTGGTGCAAGCTTGTCCTCTTTCCGGGCACCGCCCGGCTCCTGGTGCAACCCGTATGGAAGCGCTTTCCCTGCCTTGAACGACGGCGCCTTCGATGCGGCGATGGCAATGTTCTCCCGGGTTTGGGGTTTTCCCCGTCCGTGCCGCCCGACTCTTCCTCGCGAACACGTGCCGAACCCCGCGACGGTGACCTTGCTTGGCCAGAGCGTCCCCGACCGCCTCGAAGACCGTGTTGACCCTCACGCCAAGCTAAACAAACAAGGCGACGCATGTCTGGATCTCAACCGTGGACGCTATCGCTGCTGAACTTCTGTTCAGCGTTGCTGCCGACGCCTGTGCAGTTTCTGGCGGTACCGTGCACTTCGCCACATGGACACCAGACGCGGGTCAGCAAAAAAGAAATCCGGGCGTAACGGGAGAGTACGTCCAAATCTGACGCATGGCGTTGGTAGAATCCTCCCATCGAAGTTTTGAAAGAGGAGATGTCATGCCTTCCACCTACGAACGCCGTCTCGTCCTATTCTATCTGTCGAACCTCGTCTCGCGCCTCCGCAGCCGCGACGACGAGGCACCGCACCTGGCGCGCTGGCTCAAGCTTCATGAAGGGGAATTGGGGTTTCGCTACCCCACAAGGCCGGGCGACACTGCGGAAGACGCAATGCAGCGTCGTACGCGAGACCGGGAAGTTCCGAGGCCCGAGTGGCAGCGTGTGGCAGAGATCTTGAGGAACACGCTGGCAGCGGCCGGCCCGGCACGCCCGGATCGGACAGCGCGACGCGTTAGGCTTCTGGCAAAGGCCACCCGTCTTTCCCGGACCGATGCGGCGCTCCTGGAACTGGCGTTGCGCTATCGGACGGGGTCACTTGTCGATTCATTGATTAACGACATTGATGACGCGAGAGAATGGAACGGGAGAGGCTTCAAGGTGGGGAGCCCATTGCTGCCATGCTTGCTTGGTCTGTCGGCCGGCACCGTCTACAGCCGGTTTGCGCCCGACGCTCCTCTCCTGACTTCCGGGCTTATGTCTATCGATGACGACGGAGATGTGACGATCCCCGAACGGTTGACCCGGCTGCACTGGCTTCCGCAAGAGGCCGGTTCCGATGTGCATGGCTTGCTGCTCGACCAAGCTGGCCCGGGCGAACTGCACTGGTCCGACTTCGACCATGTTGGCAGCGACCGCGACCAACTCGAACGGATTCTGAACGGGGCGTTGCGGAGCGACCAAGAGGGCGTCAACGTGCTCGTTTACGGGCCGCCAGGCACCGGCAAGACGGAGTTCTGCAAGACTCTGGCTGCAAGGCTCGAAGCGCCGCTTTACGTGGCCGGCGAATCGGATGCCTCCGGAAGCGAACCTTCCCGCCGAGAGAGGATGCAGGAGCTCCGGCTTGCACAAGGCCTACTTGCCGGAAACTCTCGATCCATCGTACTATTCGATGAGATGGAGGATCTGCTCTCCGTGCAGGGAGGGTGGCTGGAGGGGAGGTTCGGCCACGGCCATGTTCCTGTACGTTCTGCGGAGGGCTCGAAGGTGTTCATGAACCGCCTGCTGGAGCAGACTCCGGTACCAATCCTGTGGACATCGAACGCTGCCCGGTGGACCAGTCCCGTTCTTTTGCGCCGCATGATGTTCGCCCTGGAACTGCGGCAACCCCCTCCCAAGATCCGGGCGCGGATCTGGGCGCGGCAGCTTACGCACCACGGGATAGAATCGACTGAGGAGGATGCCCGTGCCCTGGCACGGGAATTCGACGTAACGCCGGGCGTGGCCTCGGGAGTCACGGCGGCGGCCCGGCTCGGAGGCGGGACACTTGCGGACGTGCGCCGCGGCGTGCGCGGTCTTGCCAGAGTGTTGTCCGGCGACAGGCCACCAGCTCAACAGACGCCGGACAGGTACGATCCTGAGCTAATCCGCGCGGACCTGGACCCGGTGGAACTCGCGGACCGCCTTGCCAAGAACGGCGCACGTCACTTCTCGCTATGCCTGCAGGGACCGCCGGGAGTCGGCAAGAGCGCGTTCGTCCGCCATCTGGCCGACAGGCTCAGACTCGAAGTCATCCAGAAACGTGCGTCCGATCTCATGTCGATGTGGGTTGGTGGAACCGAAAGGAACGTCGCCGAAGCCTTTGCCGAAGCGCGCGACGCCGAAGCGTTCCTGGTCTTCGACGAAGCCGATTCGCTGCTGGCCGACCGGCGCCTGGCCGTCCGTAGCTGGGAGGTTAGTCAAGTCAACGAGATGCTGACATGGATGGAAAGCCACCCGCTTCCCTTCGCCTGCACCACCAATCTCGGCGAGCGCCTCGACCCCGCCACCCTGCGGCGCTTTACGTTCAAGATCGCCCTCGACTATCTCTCTCCCGAGGAGGTAAAGGCCGCGTTCCGTGTTTTCTTCGGTATTGAACCCCCGGCCGCGGTCGGGAGCCTTGCCACCCTGACCCCAGGCGACTTCGCCGTCGTAAGCCGGAAAGCCGAGATTCTGGGTTGTTCGGGGGATCCACAGGCGCTGACGACAATGCTGCGGAAGGAGTGCGAGGCTAAACCAGCTGGGGCACGTAGAGTCGGTTTCGGCTTGTAGGGTGAATGTGTGATACTGGAGAGTCTGCCGCGCCAGGGGAGGTACTTGATGCCGACCATCGTCACGACTTTGCAACAGAACCCCGAGCCGTTTCCAGACTGGCTCAAGCAACCGTCCCCGAGGTTTGACCACGACAGCTTCTTCGGCTCGAGGACTGTGTATTACCCCGGCTGCGGGACGGATGGGCACCCGGTCGCAATCTGTAACCCAGCCCATGCGGCGCACACGTTCGTGTACGTCGATTACCGCGTGTCAGAGCAAACCGTCCGGGACTGTGTTTACCGCCGTACAGGGCCCGGGGTCCACGGTTACGAGGCGGAGCACGAGGAAGAGGTAGCCGAGGCGATTCTGCACCCTGGCGGATGGACGCCGCACGTTGCAGAGCGGGAGCTAGACAAGGCTGCCGACTGGGCTGATGAATCCCGCTTCCGCCTATATCTGGTCCTCAAGCGTGACAAGGACCATGACGATACCCACGGCCCGGAGCGTTTTGCGATACTGTTCATCGGCGGCGACGGTCATGCCATGTATGACGCCCTGTACTGTCAGGAAGACGGAACGCGGCCGCCATTCCTCTTGCTCTTTCACGACTATGGATGGGACGAGAACTATGACAAGTTCGGTGCGGACGGACTCCTTGAGAGAATCGCTTTTGATCGTGGCGTGTACCCTGAGTGGCTGCTGGTCGGGCTGAATGAGCGGCAGTTCGAACCTTGGGAGGGTTACCTGGACGTGGGGGCCGAACCCGCGCGAGGGGGTATGCACCGCAAACCACGCGCGCTATTTCACCGCGCCCACTGGCCCGCCGTCCGCCTCGAGTTTCGTTGAGACGATATAGGCAGATCAGAGAGACTAGAGACCCTGGCGGATGCGTTACGAACGCGTTACGGAGATCATTCGTTTGGCCGTCGACCTTCAAGGAAGACCGGGTGGCCTTACCATCGCCGACATCCAGGAGGGGTTCTCCGTCAGCCGGCGCACTGCCGAGCGGATGCGCGGCGCCGTTGAGGCGGCTTTCGGACCGCTGGAGACCGTCGACACGGACACCGGTGACCGGCGTATTCGTTGGCGGCTTCAGTCGCGCGCGTTACATCCCTTCATCCAAGTCTCACCCAAAGAGTTGGCCGAACTTGAAGCGGCGACCGGTAGTCTGGATCGTGCCGGCCTCCCCGAACGCGCCAGCGGCCTTCGCGACCTCGCCGTCAAGCTCCGCGCCGCATCGCGCCGTCACTCCCCAAGCGATTTTGATGCCACCCTAGAGACCCTCATGCAAGCCGAGGGACTAGCCATGCGCGCCGGCCCGAGAGAAAGCCTCAAAGAAGGCTTGCTTTCGCTCGTGCGAGACGCCATCACCGCGCGTCGCAAGATCGACTTCGACTATGTGTCCCGAGGGATGGCAAGGCGCAGCCGCCAACGTGTCCGGCCCTACGGGGTGCTCTACGGCAACCGCGCTTTCCTGGTGGGACGCACGGACCGAGGAAGCGATACAAGGCTTTGGCGACTTGCAAATGTCAGCGAGGCCCGGATCACCGACGAGACATTCGAGCGCGACTCGGCCTTCGACTTGCGTCGTTATGCGGAGCGTTCGTTCGGCACGTTCCAGGAAAGGCCCGTCGAGGTGGTGCTCCGCTTCGACGCTGATGCGGCGCCTGACGCCAAAGAATTTCAATTCCATCCAAGCCAGACCACTGTCGAGAATAGTGACGGTTCTCTTACGGTCCGCTTTGAGGCGGGGGGTACCGAGGAAATCTGCTGGCATCTCGTGACCTGGGGAGAAAACGTGAGAATCGTAGAGCCCTCCAGCCTTCACCAGCGCCTTGTCGAACTATGTGCTTCGCTCGCGGCGCACCATCGGCGCCAGTAGTCTCTCTCTAGGTGAGGACAGCCAATGTAGAGGAAAACGGAAATTTTTGTTGGTGCAGTCGTAGTGGAATTGCTGACTATGAAGATGCGAAGACTGCGAGGGCGAGCATCGCAACGGATGGCCGTACTGTCGAACGCGAGGAGCAAGCAATGCCGAACTGTTGGGCTATGCGCACAAGCCGGGTTGAGGAAGACCACAGGACGTTCATACTCGACGAATTGCACGCGGGACGGCTCCGGCAAGGCTGGGGATATGACAAGAGTCAGGATCTCGACCATATCCAAGATCTGTGGGCCAACGGCGACAACCTGTCGGAGATCCAGAGAAGCGCCCGTAGGCACCGGCGGATGGGAAACGGCGCGGACGACGACTACATGCAGGTCGGGGACCTTGTTGCAGTCCTGAACGTACCGAGCGACGGCCTCTTCACGATCTGCGAGATTACGGGTGACTACTATTTCGAGATCGCGGAGAGGTTCGGAGACTTCGGGCACGTGCGGCCGGTCGAGGTCCTGACTTCGAAAGGCGTCTCCAACGGTCACACCTTGGTCCACGCGGGCCTTCGCCGAAGTTTTCGTGCCCAAGCGCGATTGTGGAACATCAGGGACTACTGCGCGTGTTTGGATGCGATCCGCCGAAGCGGCCTTACGCCCGAGGAACTAACCGGCGGCTCGACACCTGTTGGACGTGTCGAGAGCGTCGTCTCTGAGCTGCTCACGGAACCGCTGGGCCTCATGGCGGACCGGCTTGGGAGGGCTCTGCCCGAGAGGGTACGGGCCGAAGAGTGGGAACCGGTGCTGCAGTTGGCCCTGGAGTCCCTGTTTCAAGTGTCTGTCAACCAGACCGGCGGCCCGCGCGAACTCGGCGCTGATATTGAAATCGTAATCCCCAATCCGTTCGAAGAAAACCTGGACTGGATCGTGCCGGTACAGGTCAAGGACTACGAGGGAGAGGTCGGCGTCGAGGCCGCCGACCAGCTTGAAGAAGCATTCAACTCGCGTAGCCGGTCCGGTCGGGTGATCGCAGTCGTCCTGCTCGTCTCCAATGCGGTCGCGTCTGAAGCTCTGGTAGAGCGGATGCGCGAGCTTACAGATCGGCACGGCGTGCCGTTCGTCTTTTGCGGTCGTGATCTGTTTCTGCGGCTTCTTGCTCGGGGGTTTCTGAGACGGTCGTGAGTGTACCGTCCGGGACTGCATCACCCGTTGCCGGAGAGCAGTTCTCAATACCGGAGCGGATAGGTATAATCCCGATGACGATGACCGTGTCCCCAGTTACCTCTTTGCAAGCCGCATCACAGGTACGATGCCGTGTTCGGCCAAGTACTTGGAGGCGACGTTAGACAATTCGATCGTTACCTTACGGCGACGCTTCACTTCAACGTCCTGCGTGGTCGTTATAGGTCTGCCGTCTACCATGACATAGGCGACAGCATACTTCTCAGTCTTGCGCCCATCGTTGTTCACGACTACGGAGACCTTAGACTTTCCCAAGTTCAGTTCCTGATGAAATTTGTTCTCCATTCTCTTGTTAAGAGTCGTGTACTTCTCTCTATCCATAAACAACCAGACAACTCCTTTCGGGTTGATCATTATGCCGAACAAAGAGTCGGCAGAATCCCAAGCTTCCTGTTTGGCAGCTACCAATGCACTAACCTCTCCCAAAAGAAAAGAGTCCATCTGAGCGCTCTTGCAGCCTTTAGGTTCGAAGTCCTGAACAACCCCCTTCATGATCTCGACTATCTGAGGAGTGTATTCGTTACACTTGTCTGCCGAGGGAATCTGTATGGCCATGAGAGCCGGTGTAGTAACCGTGTCACTTGGCTTCTTGGCAACACGGTCCAGGTCCGAGGAATAGAGATCCACGGTCACGTCAGTCCGACAGCCGACCAAAACTAGAACAAGGATTAAGCCGGGTAGAAGAGCCAAACGTAGGGAGCCTCTCATTAGGAACCTCCTTTCGTATCTGGAGCGACAACCTGGCGGGATTGCAGGGTCAATGAACTCCATCACAACATCGAACCCGGTGCAACACCACGGCGGATTTCGAGGTCGGTTCCGGTAGTAAGGAGTCTGGTAGCACAGGCAGCGGAAGGCTGGTAGTGCGGATGACGCCGCCGTCAGGTCCGCACGTGTTGGGCTCCGTCCGACTGACGGATGCCCTCCGCGGGTGAGGTTGCGTTCATCAGGGCTTCGTTGCGGTCGGCCACGCGCTGGGCGGGCTCGCGAAGTTGCTCGACGGTCCAGTCGGCGGCGTAGCCCTCGGTGATGTCGTCGTCGCGGGCGTGGTTGACGAGGCGCTTGGTGAGGGGGCGGGGCAGCATGAGGTCGCGCTCGGCAACAGTGATGAAGGCATTGCGCAGCCCGTGGAACCAGAAGCGCGTGCCCGCTGCCTTGCCGATGCCCGCATGGTAGCGGTGAAGGTTTTGAGATGGCCGGTGACGCTCGTAGACGAGGGGAACACCCAGCCGTCGTCCCTGCCCCCAGCCTCGGCCCGGCGGTGCTCCAGCACCGTAGCGAGTTGCCGGGTCAACGGAAGCTCCAGGGGCTCACCCGTCTTGGTCTCCTCGACCTGCAGGATGCCATGGTCCAGGTCGATGCGCTGCCAGCGGAGCGAGACCACCTCGCCGAGGCTCATGCCCGTATAGGCTCCAATGGTGAAGATGTCGCGGTGCGCGGGCGGTAGCCCTGCCGCCTCCATTCCCGCGCGCCAGCGGGGCAGCACCTCGCCCGGGGAGGAGATGCGCCGGCGGCGCTTGCGGTTCAATCGCCCGCCGCCCGCAATCCAGAGCTCGACCGGGTTGCGCAGCCCCTCGTGGTCGATGCTGGAGCGGCGGTAGATGGAGCGCAGCATGGAGACGGCCTGGTTGGCGGTGGCCC
Source organism: Deltaproteobacteria bacterium (assembly GCA_026712905.1). Taxonomy (NCBI): domain Bacteria; kingdom Pseudomonadati; phylum Myxococcota; class Myxococcia; species Deltaproteobacteria bacterium. Next base: position 11,458 of record JAPOPM010000014.1, on the reverse strand, counting down.
AGCCGTGGCGCTCGGTGATGCGGTGGAAGCGGGCGTCCACGTCGCTGCGGTCAATGGTATCGAGGGAGCGGGAGAGCCAGTCCCCGAAGCACACCCTGAGGTTCGTGCGGTTAATCTCCACGGTGCGGGGCTTTCGCCTGGGGTTGGCGCGGAGGGAGTCCTCGAAGGCCTAGGCGAGGGTGGGCATGCCCCTGGCCTAGGCGCGATCCAGGGCGGGGTCTTCACCCGAGGCAACCTTGCCGAGGAGTTCCTGTGCGCCGGGCTTGGTCCGGAGTGATGCGGCCGAAGCAGCCGAGGGTGACCCGCTTGTTGGGAGCGGAGCGACCGCCGGACCCCGTGCGGTAGTTGACGACGAAGGTCTTGGCGCCGGAGGGCTGGATCCTGACGCCGAAGCCCGTGAGGCGGTCGTCCCATGCGATCCATGGCCTGAGGTCGGGCCTGAGGGCCTCGACGGTGCGCTTGGTCAAGATGTCGAGGGACAGGCTCATCTGACGGGATGGCGAAAATCCAGTTTGGTGTATAACGTGAGGGTTGCGGAAGGCGGATTCAGAGACGCCGATGGGAGGGTGATGGGAGGTTTTTTCGGTCCGAATCACGAGGAGGTGGCCGGCATGCTGAATGACGGGTTGGAGAAGATTCTCGGGGCTTTTGGCGCCACAAGGAGTGAAAACCAAGGATCCATATGAGAATCCGTATTCACCGGGGCACGAAGGAAATCGGCGGCACCTGCATCGAGATGGAGGCTCAGGGGAGGTGCATCGCCCTGGACGTGGGCCTGCCGCTTGATGCTCCCGATGACATCGAGGCGCACAAGGATCTGCTGCCGCAGGTGCCGGGTTTCCGGGACCTGGACGAATGCCTGCTTGGTGTCCTGATCTCGCATCCTCACATGGACCACTATGGTTTGGCCAAGTACGTTCGCCCGGAAGTTCCCGTCTACATCGGCGAAGGGGCACACAACGTGATGAAGGCCGCGAGCGGCTATGTTCCCAACGGGAGCGCGTTCACCGACCCGCACTTCATCGCCAACCGGAAACCGGTAGAGATCGGACCGTTCCGCGTCACGCCATATCTCGTGGACCACAGCGCATTCGACGCCTACTCCCTGCTGGTGGAGGCGGACGGCAAACGGGTGTTCTACTCCGGCGATTTTCGCGCGCATGGGCGCAAGAGAACGCTGTTCGATGGGATGGTCGCGCGTCCGCCAAAGGACATCGACGTCCTTCTTATGGAGGGGACGACTATCGGACGGACCGGAACCAACGAAGGGTTCGCCACCGAGGACGACCTTGAACAGGAGTTCGTCCAGGCCTTCAGGGAAACGAAAGGCATCCACTTCGTCTGGACTTCGTCCCAGAACATCGACCGCCTCGTGACGATCTTCCGGGCCACCAAACGGACCGACCGGTTGCTGCTCATCGACCTGTACACGGCCGTGGTGCTGGAGGCCACCGGCCGGGAACGCATCCCGCAAGCGAGTTGGGACGAGGTACGGGTCTACATTCCCCACCGCCAGGGTGTGTTTATCAAGGAGAAAGGCCTGTTCGACGACCTGGGGCGTCACAGGGCGAACCGGATTTTCCCGGAAGCTCTGCCCGACTTGGCCACCAGGGCCGTTTTGTTGTTCCGTCCGATGGCGATGACCGATCATGGCGTCCAGGCGGTCGTGGACGGCGCCGGCTTCACGTATTCGATGTGGGAAGGGTATCTGAAGGAGAAGGGATCGCTGAGGGTCCTGAAGTGGCTCGAACAGCACGGTATCCCCCGCCGTACGATTCACACATCAGGGCATGCCTCTGTCGCCGACCTCAAGCGTTTGGCCTGAGCGCTAGCGCCCCGCACGCTGGTCCCGATTCACTCTTTCGAGACGGGCCGATTTGGGGAGTTTATCGAGAACGTCGTCCGGAAAAATGACGGAGTTTGGTGGGAGGTCTAGGTGTTATGGCGATCATCGAAAGATGCTGGAAACGGGGTACCTTGAAGGGGCATAAGAAGATCAATCCCGTCTACGAGCAGATCACGAAAGACATCTCAGAAGGGTGCGTCTTTCCCGCAGTTCGCGAAAACGAGATCCATCTCTACTACGAGGGTGGCAGGGCCTTTCGAGTAAAACCGAAGTCGGTGAAGACACACCGTAAGTACAATGGCGAATGCCGCGACGGAGAGGTGTCTCTCTACGAATTAACGCCGGGGCTCTACGCGGACATCAAGGAACGCTGTAGAGGTCGCCACGTCAAACGGTTACAAAACGGGGACTGTGAGGAAGGCTGGATTGTCTCGCGGCTCTTCCGGAGATTCTCGTACTGGTCGCGATACGCGGAGAGTGAGCAGCCCAAGCTCGTCGACATAGAGGTTAGATTTCGTGGAAAGGCAAAAACGGAGAAGATAGACCTGTTGTTCCTGGAGGACGATGGCCGCCTGCGTTTCGTCGAGGTCAAGCGGCAAGACGATCCGCGTACCCGGTGGCGATACGACCGGAGTACCCAATCTAAGTGGAGAAACCCAGAGGTACTGGACCAGATTCGAGGATATGAGGATGTGCTTAAGGACGGCGGGAAGAGCATCGTCGACGCCTACGGCCAAGTTCGGGGGATTCTTGCCGAAGCCCTTGAACTAGAGCGGTTCTCCGAGCCGATCGCGGTCTGTCCCCGCGTTCCGTTACTGGTGTGTCGCAGAGACGCCAAGCACGGCCGAAACACTTGGTTACAGGGCGAACTTGGGACTTGCGAGAACGACGAGATTGGCGACCACCTCGTCGTTGACGGCGGCAGTATTGAAACCGGTTCGTACAGGACCAGGCCTCCGTCGTGGTGCCCGGACGGCCAATGGGAACGCCTGAATCTCCGAGAAGTATTCGGAAAGATCGACAACCTTGGGGCTACTTCGCTGCGTGGGAGGTAACTGGTTTCGCTACCCCTCAAGCGGGGACAATCAAGCGGAGCAGGTCACGGCGACTGACCCGGCCCGGCGGGTGTTGCAAGGGACTCTCGCCAGCGCATCAGTTACGCGCACCCGTACGCTTCGTTCCTCGCGCACACAGGGATAAATCGTCCTTCCGTGGACTCCGAAGGACCTACGACAGGCCCATTGTTCTCAGCAATGGACTACACCCGATCCACGAGGCCGCGATGCCATCCAATATCCCGCGCTCCGCCGTCGCCTTACACGTCCGATATGGAAAGGTCGCGCCAACCGCGAGCTGGAGATTCGACCGTTTATTGACGAATGCATCGAAAGTGGCCTGTAACCATTGCGGCTGGGATTTCACCTTGCTGCTGTTACTATTGCGGGCGAAAGCCGTTCGTAGATCGCACGTCAAGTGGGCATCCGTTGTGGGAACCGAGCGCTGGCTTGGATAGCGGCGCTGGCGGGCTTCCAATATCGGAGCGGCACCCGAATATCGATGCAAGTTCGATGAGATGTTCGAGGCGATCTCGGCCATGACCCCGCTGAATCCTTCATAGCCAAGATCGACGATTCTTTTGCGCAGCCATCCCTGAATACCGTTCGGCAGTATCACGACGGCCACAAGCCTGTCTCTTTCAACGCTCAGCGTGAGGTGAGGATACGTTGTGAAAGTCTCGGGTGCTTCTTTCAGTTGCAGGTAATCCCAAACGCTGTCTGCCTGCGAACCGGTGATCGCGGCCCGACCGGCGGCTTTGGGGTTCATTCCCAGATCGATAAGGTCCTCACGCTGGCGGAGTTCATCCATCGCCAATTGGAGCAACCGCTTGGCTTGCAAGTAATTGTAGACCTCGCCGTTCCCGAACGGGAAACCGGTAAACTTCGTCAAGCTACCCTCCCGGAGATAACCTTCGTTCGAGAATTTGCGCTCGGCAACCTCGAAATACTTGGCCGCGCGGTTAGCCCAATCCGAACCGGATGCCTGGTCGTTCAGCCACTCGTAGACCTGTGACCATTCCCTGAACTTTGTGCGTTCCGGAAGTTTGCGTCTGGGTCTCGTGATGGCAATCGTCATCAGCGTCACGTCAGTGAAGCCCCGCCTCTCAGCGGTTCGCAGGTGGCGGCACAGCTGATCGTTGCGGAGAGATGACGCGATCTTGCTCTCGATCAATAGCGACCAACTCTTGCCATCCTGGATCCAAGCGTCCGGCAGGCTGCCGCGCGCGTTTTCGTCGTCCTCCTCCAGCTCGGGTTCGCCGGGCAGTTGTTGCTCTACGATCTCCAGGCGTCCCGCAGGTACGCTACCGCATACCCAGCTTATAAACGATCTCAAAAGCCTGTGGTCTTCGTCAAGCGCGGTCGCAAGGGCGTGTGTGAGGCGGTTCTCCGGTGTGCTGTACTGGTCGAAGACGTTGCGCATGTCGGGTTGGTTCAAGGCGGACGATGTCTGGCATGTCTACATGTCGTTGACGGATCCCGCAACTTGCCCGCATCGGCGCCTTGACATCCCGTGCGGCCGCCACCGCCGACGAACCGACCATCGAAAGACGGATCTGCCCGTTCTCTATCAGAGATTCCCTCGGCAACGGACTGTTGCTTCGGTCCACGATTCGATATGCTTTCATCCGGCGGTTCTTCTTTCTTCAAAAATGCCCAACCCGATCCTACGGAGTCAAGCGGATAAACCGCCATCTAAGCTTCAGCGTTCCGTCAGCCCGTGGAGATTTGGGCGAAGGGAGGCAAAGCAGACCGGAAGTCGAAGGATTTGCTGGGCACCCAGGCACCGACCGCACCATCTGTCCGAGATATTCCACGGTCGGACGGAACGTTTACCGTCATTGAAGGACGTTCGTGCGCATGGCCCGGAAATGAATTGGTGCCTAATTGGTACCTGATCGTCTAGCACTTCTCGCCACTCGGCTCGATCTGGTCAATAACCTATTGATTTTTATGACGAAAAAGTTCGATAGTGCCAGCGCTGGGAATACCGAACCTTACCCCGACATACTACGAGTCCAGTCTGAGTCTGACCTCCATGAAAGTCCTGACGTGTTCGCGGCTCCACGACGATCCCGTCGCCGTGAGGACGCTTCCACGGTCATGGCCGAGTGGCACGGGCACCGTGCCGTGCCCGAAGATCCCCACAACCGTTTCCCGTAACGCGTTTCACATTGGCTTGGCGTGGTGGGCAGTTCACGCCGGTCGCGAGATACGCGTCCGATATTCTTGACAGGCGGACCTCAGCGACGGAGGTGAGGGCTCGCGTAGCCGTCCTTCCCGGCACATCTCGACAAGTGAGTCGACCTGAGAGCGGCAATCACGCTCACGCCGAAGCCGAGGGTAGTTCTTTTTTTCTTCGTCTACGGTTTCGCCGTTCAGATAGGCTACCCAAGTCTCGATGTTCCACGTCGGTACGAAAACGGCGACACGATCAGTGTTGTCCCTTGGTGGCACGGACGCTTGGTTGCATGCTTTATCGAGCGCCGTCAACCGAGCATCGACGCCGTCGGCGTCGCCATCCAACATGGCTATAAGCTCGCAGCTCACTCGGTTTCTGTTCCTACGATACGCCTCGATCTCTTTCGGAAATTGTTCGCGGACGAATTGCTCAGCCGAGCCCTTGCCCAAGGGTGATCTTTTGACCCGTAGTTGACGCGCCTTCCAGCCGATCGATGTGAAGAAACGTCTTAAGAAGGCTTCCTGCTGTTGATCCTCACAGAGCAGGACGAGTTGGACTTGCCGTCTCACCGGTCCCACCCGCGAGCCACGATTTCCGACAACCTTAGGCCCCCGTCAGTCGTAAAGGACGAGTCCTCGATCCTTGTCGCCCTGGTAACACCGGATGGTTCGCGAGAGAGGGATATGCCAGAGGACAATCCCAAGTAGTCAATCAGTTCCGGGTGATGTGAACAGATGACCGCCTGTGGTATGGCGTCACCACAACGGTCGGAAAGTTCAGCCAACCAAGGTTCAATCTCCGACAACGCCACATAGTTCTCTGGCTCGTCCAGGAAAAGGGTGTAGCCCAGTCCGGCAGAAAGATGAATCAGGGAATAAAGCGCCACCAAAGCGCGTTGGCCGTCCGAGATTTGGTCCAGTCCCAGCTCGTATCTCTTACCGTTCTCGTTGAAGTCTACCGTGAAAGCGCGGGTGTCACGACCGACCTTTTGTAGGCGTATTCCACTGAACCCATCGATAACGTCTTCCAGTGCTTTTCTGAATTGTTCCACCTGTCCGGGTTGTTCCAGTTGGAGATGCTGATACCACGCACTGAAGTTATGCGAGTCCCTGGCAAGCATGACGTCATGCCTTGTGGTCTCGTGCTCGAAACTGGCCGGGTATAGCCCGCAAACCAGCACATTGCGTATGAACTCGAGAAATCGGGTCAGTCTGGTGTTGTCGGGACCCGGGGCGACTCGGGCCAATGCGGACTCTGTCCAATCGGCGGGGAAGTCGGGGCCTGCCGAATTATTGTCCCGATAGAGATGCACTTGGCCCCCTTTGAATTCGAATAACGGCCGGCCGTCAGCATCCAAAAGGGATTCGTTGGAAATTCGCGATAGATGATTTTTCGCGTTGTGCTCGATCTGTAGTCTATAGACGAAGGTATCGCTAGGGAGTTTCGCCTCGACTTCAAAAACCTGAAGCTCCCTGGTTTGCCAAGCGGTCAGGGTGCGTGCGGGAAATATTTCCGGATCGGCGATTCTGGCTCTGCCGCTCAAGAGCTCGCGGAGCGCGTAGATAATATCCAATACGGATGTCTTGCCCGTGCCGTTACGTCCGAGGAGCAAAGTCAGATCCTGGAACTCCAAGTCGAAGTTTACGAGGCACTTGTAGTTATCCACATAAAGGCGTTTGAACATTGTCGCCTCCGCGCAACCAGTCTCGTGCAGGATCCCTTAGCTTCCTGCCGCTAACCGTTCCCCCGCAGCGCCCGCCACATCCTCTCCGGCGTGATGGGCAGGTCGCGCACGCGTACGCCGACGGCGTCTTCGATGGCGTTGCCGATGGCGGGGGAGACGGGCATGAGGCCGCCTTCGCCGAGGCCCTTGGAGCCGTAGGGGCCGGGGCCGTTGGCGTCTTCCAGCATGATGGTGTGGAAGGTTCCCGGGATGTCCTTGAAGGAGGGGAGCCGGTAGTCGATGATGTTCGGGTTGAGCAGGTGGCCGTTGTCGTACTGCATCTCCTCCATGAGGGAGTGACCGATGGCGAACATGACGCCGCCCTCGTCCTGGCCCTCGCACTGGAGCGGGTGGATGGCCGTGCCCACGTCGGCGGTGGAGATGTACTTGAGGAGCTTGACCACGCCGGTGTCCGGGTCCACTTCCACCTCGGCGCCGCCCCAACTCGTTTCCCAGAAAGTGGTGGGCGAGCCCAGCACGGCCTTCTTGCTGTGCACGTCCTGGTAGCTGCCCTTGGCCAGCAGTTCGCCGCCCTTGGCGCCGAAGGTGCGGTTGAGCACTTCCTCGTAGCTCAGGCGCTTGCCCTTGCCGGCGCGGACCTGACCGTTCTTGAGGGTGACCTTGTCGGCCTTGCACTTGAACAGCTTGGCGGCGGCCTGGCGCAATTGCCGCGTCAACTCGGTGGCGGCCCGTTCCACGCACAGGCCCATGATGACCATGGAGCTGCTGGCGTTGGTGGCGGCGTCGTAGGGGGTCGAGTCGGTGTCGAGTTGGGCCACGGTGACCGCTTCGTAGGGCAGGGACAGCCCCTCGGCGGCCACTTGCGCAAGGGCGGTGCGGCAGCCCTGGCCGATCTCCACGGTGCCGGTGAACAGCACCGCGCTGCCGTCGGAGTTGAGCTTGATGGATGCCGACGCCACCTTGTAGGTGCCGCCGCCGTCCTTCATGCAGCAGGCCAGGCCCATGCCGCGGTTCGGCTCCTTCTTCCTCTTGGCCCAGCCCAGGGCCTTGGCGGTGCGCCGCAGGCCCGCCTCCAGGTCGCAGTCCACCGGGCTGTCGCCCTTGGTGAAGACGCCGCCCTTCTTCATCAGGTTGCGGACGCGGAACTCCAGGGGGTCCAGGCCGAGCCGGCGCGCGATCATGTCCATCTGGGACTCGTACGCCCAGGTGACCTGCAGGGTGCCGAAGCCGCGGAACGCGCCGGCGGGCACGGCGTTGGTGTAGACCGTGTAGGCGTCCACCTTGACGTTGGGGATGCGGTACGGACCGGGCGCGCGGTAGCCGGCCTTCTGGGACACCCGCGGGCCATAGTCGGCGTAGGCGCCGGTGCCCATGTGCACCTCGCACTCCCGCGCCACGAGCTTGCCGTCGCGGGTGACGCCGGTCTTGATGCGGAACCGGGCGGGATGCCGGGTGATGGTGCGGAAGGTCTCCTCGGAGGTGTGGGTGATCTTCACCGTCCGCCCGCTTTTCCACGCCAGCGCGGCCACCAGCGGCTCGTTCTTCAACGACAGCTTCCCGCCGTAGGCGCCGCCGATGTGGGGCACGATGACGCGCACCCTGTTGATGGGGATGGAGAAGAACTCGGCGATGTGGCGCTGGAGGGTGAACGGATCCTGGGTCGAGGACCACAGGGTCACGTGCCCGTCCTCCACCCCGGCGATGGTGATGTGCGGCTCCAGCGGATAGTGCTGCACCTGGGGAAAGGTGAAGACGTCCTCGAAGACCTCGTCGGCCCGGGCGAAGCCCTTGTCCACGTCGCCCCGGGAATAGTTGTAGGCGTAGCACACGTTGGTGCCGCGGAACTCCTCGGGCACGCGGTAGGCGTGGCCGTGCAGCTCGTCCGCGTCCGCCACGTGCTCGTGCACGAGGGGCGCGCCCGGCGCGATGGCGTCGGCCACGTCGGTCACCGCGGGAAGCTCCTCGTACTCGGTGTCGATGAGCGCCAGCGCCTCGGCCGCGGTGGCCTCGTCGTCCGCCGCCACCGCCGCCACCGGGTCGCCGTCGTAGCGCACCTTGTCCAACGCGACGATGGTCTGGTCCTTGTAGGCGGAGCCGAAATACGGGTTCATGCCGTCCAGGGTCTCGCGCGTCAGCACCGTGACCACGCCCGGCAGCGCCGCCGCCTTCGTGGCGTCGACGCGCAGCAGGCGCGCGTGCGGGAACGGGCTGCGGAGGACCTTGGCGTGGAGCATTCCGGGCAGCTCCAGGTCCATGGCGTAAACGGCCTTGCCGGTGGCCTTGACCACGCCGTCCACGCGGTGGTGGGATTTGCCGATGACCTGGTGTTTCGCGGCTTTCGCCATTCGTGGTTACCTCCCGGGCGGGTAGCGCTCGCGCACCCAATCGACAGCCTCTTCGGCCGTCTGCAACTCTCCTTCGAGCTGCGCCTCCTCGACCGCTCGCAGCATCGCCGAGAACGCCGGACCGGGCGCATAGCCGAGCCGGATCAGGTCGCGGCCGCGCAGCAACGGCTCCGGTTTCACTTCGTTTTCGCCCAGTTCGGCGAGCGTTTGCTGACAGAAGTCGTAGTAGCCCAGATCGCCGTTGGATGAAAGCGCGTCGATGCGGCACAGTTCCAGCAACTCGTGGACGCCGTCCTCGGCAAGGAAACGCTTGAGGGTGCTGAGGCGCATCTTGGGCGCCTGGGTGTAGCGCAGGTGGTAGCGCACCAGCCAGGCCACGCGTTCGGTTACGGCGCGGCTGCGCTTGAGGCGCCGTAGAATCGCCGCGGCCATCTCCGCGCCCATCTCCGGGTGGCCGTGGAAGGTCACGCGCTCGCCCGCGGGCTGGCGGCACGGGGGCTTGGCCACGTCGTGCAGCAGGCAGCCGTAGGCCAGGGTCTCGGTGGGCGCGTCCAGGTGCCCGAGGAGCGTCAGTGTGTGCACGAACACGTCGCCCTCGGGATGGTAGTCCGGGGTCTGCTCGCATCCCTTCATGGCCGCGATTTCGGGCAGGATGACCTCAAGGAGCCCGGTCTCGTCCAGCAGTTCGAACCCGCGCCGGGCGCCGCCTTCGGTGAGGGTGCGGGTGATCTCCGCGCCGATGCGTTCCCAGGCCACCTGGGTGACGGCGGCGGCGTGGTCCTGGATGGCCTGGACCGTCGGTCCGTCGATGGTGAAGCCCATCCCGCAGGCCAGGCGCACGGCCCGGACCATGCGCAGGCGGTCCTCGGCGAAGCGCTGGTGCGGATCGCCGATGGCCCGGACGAGTCGGCGCGCGAGGTCCTCCCGGCCTTCCACCAGGTCGATGACGCGGTCCTCCACCGGGTCGTACATCATCGCGTTGATGGTGAAGTCGCGCCGGCGGACGTCGTCCTCCAGGGTGCCCTGGCGCACGTGTTCCGGCCGCCGCCCGTCGCGGTAGGGGCCGTCGGAGCGGAAGGTGGTGACCTCGAACGGCTCGCCCTCCACCAGCACGACGATGGAGCCGAATTGCGATCCCACGTCAACGGTGTCGGCGAAGAGGGCCTGGACGGTCCGCGGCGTCGCCGCCGTGGCCACGTCGTAGTCCTTGGGCTCCCGTCCCAGCAGCCGGTCGCGCACGCAGCCGCCGGCGAGGTAGGCTTCGTGGCCGGCCTCGCGCAGGCGCTGGATGATGTGGAGAGCCTTTTCCTGTTGTTGCACGGGATCAATCCGAAGGGCGCGGTTCAGGCGCTTCGGGTCGGGGAAGCGAACTACGGCAACCTGTCTTGTCAGTTCTTCAGCGCCGCCTTGTCGAGGTTCCCGACCACCGTGAGGATGAGCTTGTCGGGTTGCAGGTATTCCCGGGCGACCCGATGGACGTCCTCGGCGGTGACCTTTCGGATCAGCTCCGGGTAGCGGTCGACGTAGTCGAGCCCCAGGCCGAGATACTCCACCTGTCCCAGGAAGTCGGCGATGTCGCTGTTGGTTTCCAGGCCCAGGGCGAAGTTGCCGATGAGGAAGCTCTTGGCGTCCGCCAGTTCCTCCTCGGTGACGCCGTCGCGCCGGATGCGCTCGACCTCGGCCGTGGCCGTCTCGATGGCTTCACGGGCGCTCTCGTTGCGGGTCTGCATGGCCATCTGGAAGCGTCCGGTCTCCCGGCCGGCGAGGAAGTAGCTGTAGACGACGTACGCCAGGCCGCGTTCGTTGCGGATGCTGTCCCCGAGCCGCGAGGACAGGCTGCCGCCGCCGAGGATCTGGTTCATCACCCGGATGGCGTAGTGGTCGGGGTTCGAACGGAGCGGCCCCTCGTGTCCCATGATGATGTTGGACTGGGTGAGGTTGCGGTTGATCTTGACCGCGGTCCGTTCCGGCGGCCGCAGGTTTACGGGTTCGTCGGGCGTGCCGTCGCTCTTCTCCCAGTCCGCCAGGACCTCGGCGAGCTTGCGCTTCATCTCCTCGTGGGTGATGTCGCCCACGGCCACGAGAACGGCGCGGTCCGGGCGGTAGTAGCGCCGGTGGAACTCCGCCACCGCATTCCGGTCCAGGCCCGAGACCGACTCCCGCGAGCCTTCCACCGGGCGGCCGTAGAAGCTGCCGGGGTAGAGGGCGGCGCGGAACGCTTCCCGGGCGATGGACCCCGGGCGGTCGCGCTTGGCCCGGATGGAGGCCAGGAGCGACTGTTTCGTTCGGTCCAGCTCCTTCTCCGGGAAGGACGGCTGCGTCAGCACCTCGCTCATGAGCGCCAGG
>JAPOPM010000013.1 GCA_026712905.1 Deltaproteobacteria bacterium | reverse complement strand
CGGAATGCAAGCCATGATACATTAGTATGGCACTACATTCCGTCCCCAGAAACATGATCTCAATGAATTCAATAGGTTAGATGGTGCACCCGTACACAAAATACCCTAAATCCCCACATTCATGTTAAAGATGGGCTAATCTGGCGGGTTGCCAATTGTTACTTGTGGAAGAGGAGTGAGCCCACATGCCTGGAGAAGACGGCGTGGCCGTCGAGATTCGGCCTCTCGCGCCGGCGGACCCGGCGGTCCGCCGGCTTATCGGCGAACTCGACCGGCTTCAGACATCCCTGTATCCGGCTGAGAGCAACCACCTCGATCCGATCGAGGTGTTGGAAGGGTCGGACGTGACCTTCCTCGCCGCCTTTGTCGGCGGTGAAGCGGTTGGATGCGGGGCCGTGAAGCGCATGCCTGGGGGCTACGGTGAGATCAAGCGCGTATTCGTCGATCCGGCCGCCCGCCGCCGTGGCGTTGGTCGGGCGATGATGGAGGCGCTCGAAACCGATCTCCTCACCCACGGCATCGACCTCGCGCGATTGGAGACTGGCGTCCGTCAACCCGAGGCGCTCGCCCTCTACGAACATTCCGGATACGTGCGTATTCCTCCTTTCGGGGACTATCGAGAGGACCCGCTCAGCGTTTTTCTGGAGAAACGGCTGGTCTGAGCGAGGCCCGCACCCTGACTCGGAACTGGGGTTCTAACCGCGGGATGCCAGCGTGCGCTCCAGGAAGTCGAGCAGCACCGGCGCCACGGTGACGTTGGGCTCCTGATCGACGCGGCGGCGGTCGGGTTCTCCCGGCAGGTAGGTGAACCACGAGTGGCCGGCGTCCGGGACGAACAGGGTCTCGACCTCGGCGCCGGCCGCGCGCAGGGCGGCGATGAAGCGTTCCGACTGGTTGTGGTGGACGATGGGGTCCTGCTCGCCGTGGATGATGAGGTAGGGCACCCCGGGCGGCACCCCTTGGGCCTCGACCCCCTGGAGGGGCGAGAAACGGCGGTAATCTTCCGGAGCCTCGACGGGCGTACGGCCCATGAGCCGGCCCACCGGGTCGTCGTTGCGCTTTTGGGTCACCTCCCACCAGTCCAAGAGGTCGTAGATGCCGTAGACTCCCACCACCGTGCGCAGATGCGGCCGGACCCAATCCTCCAGGGAAAGCAGCGCCGCCATGTGTCCGCCGGCGGAATCGCCCACGAAACCCAGCCGCGTGGCGTCGACGCGCAGCCCGGGCGCCTCTTCGATCAGCCAGCGCGACGCCCGCCGGATGTCCTCGTGCACGCCCGGCCACGACGGCGAGACGTTCTTCGACAACCGGTAGTCCACCGCCACCAGGGCATAGCCCCGGGCCGCCAGCCACGGCCCCCACTCCTGGTACTGGCGGTGGCTGCCGTGGGCCCAGGCGCCGCCGTGAAAGCACAGCAGCGCCGGATGCGGTCCCGGGCCGGCGGGCAGGTACACGTCGTTGCCAAGCTTGCCGTCGGGGCCGCCCCCGTACGGAACGTCGAGCCGGATTTCCACCTGTGCGCTCATCGGTCGTACCCCCGTAATGCAGCGGCAAGGCCGCCCTACCCGGCCGACAGGAAACGGCGAACGGCTTCCGCACAAGCCTCCGGCGCCTCCTCGGCGATGAAGTGGCCGCAGTCCAAGGCAGCCTCGGACACGTCATCGGCCCAACGTTCCCAAACCGGGCCCAGCGGTTTGGGCCGGCGCGGCGACCCGCGCACCACCAGGACCGGGCACCGGAGCTTCCGTCCCGTCTGCCGGTCTTGCCGATCGTGCTCGAAGTCGATGGTTGCGCCGGCGCGGTAGTCTTCCAGCATCGCCTGCCGCACGCTGGGTCTTCGGAACGCCGCCTTGTACGCTTCGACCGCCGCCGGATCCAACAACCCCGGCCCTCCGGCCCACCGATCCAGCAGGTGCATGATGAAGAAGTCCGGGTCCGCGCCGATCATTCGTTCGGGCAAGGGCGCGGGTTGAGCCAGGAAGGACCAGTGGAAACGCCTGATGGAGACGTTCATGTCCGTGGCCTCCCAGGAGTCCAGCGTCGGGACGGTGTCCAGGCTTACGAAATGGCTGACCCGCTCGGGAGAATCGAGAGCCAGCCGATAACCCACCCTCGCGCCGCGGTCATGCGAGACGACGCCGAACCGGTCATGACCAAGCTCCGACATGACATGAACCATGTCCTTGGCCATCTCACGCTTGGAGTAGTTGACGTGCTCCGAATCGGGCTCGGGTCCCCGGCTCGCTCCGTAACCGCGGAGGTCGGGGACAACCAGCGTGAATTCGTCCATCAGCAGCGGCGCCAGCCGATGCCACTGCACGTGACTCTGCGGGAATCCATGCAACAGCAGGACGGGGTTGCCCTGACCGCCGGCGCGGCAATGGATGGTGGCATTCCCGCGGTCGATATCGTGTGTCGCGAATCCCTCGAACATCGTCGTCCCTTGCAACAGTCCGTTGCCAGAAAGGGGTTGAAAATGCAAAACCCGCTTCCCTCGGCTATACTGGAGGCTCTCCCGCGGGCGCTACGCCCGACGGCATGACGAACGACAACATCGGAAACGGTTCAAGAGCCATGAAGACACATTCCGCAGTACTCATCCCCGGGGACGGCATCGGCCCCGAAATCACGGCAGCGGTGCGGCGGGTCATGGACGCGGCCGGCGCGCCCGTCGAGTGGACCGAATGCAAGGCAGGCGTGGCCGCGCTGGAACACGGCTCGGACGTGCTTCCGGAGTCCACCATCGAGGCCATCGAGCACCGTGGGATCGCTCTCAAGGGACCGTGCACCACACCGGTGGGCGAGGGTTTCACCTCGGTCAACGTCCAACTGCGGCAGCGCCTGAACCTGTACGCCGCCGTGCGCCCGGTACGCTCGCTGGCGGGCGTCCAGACCCGGTTCGACGACGTGGACCTCATCATCGTGCGCGAGAACACCGAAGGACTCTACAGCGGCGTCGAAAACCAGGTCACCGACGACGTCGTGATGAGCATGAAGGTGGCGACCAAGAGCGCCAGCCTGCGGATCGCCCACTGGGCGTTCCGCTTCGCCACCCGGCGCCAGCGCCGCAAGATCACGGTCTTCCACAAGGCCAACATCATGAAGGTCACGGACGGCCTGTTCCTGGAGTGCGCCCGCCGCATCCACCAGCACGAGTACCCGAACATCGAGTACGAGGAGAACATCATCGACGCGGGCTGCATGAAGCTGGTCCAGGACCCGGGCCGCTTCGACGTGCTGCTGTTGGAGAACCTCTACGGCGACGTCATCAGCGACCTGTGCGCGGGCCTCGTGGGCGGACTCGGGGTGGTGCCCGGGGCCAACTTCGGCGAGGACCGGGCCGTCTTCGAGGCGGTGCACGGCTCCGCGCCGGACATCGCGGGAACCGGGGCGGCCAATCCGCTGGCCATGCTGATGTCCGCGGTGATGATGCTCAACCACCTGGCGGACACGCGCGAAGACGAAGGCTGCCGCCAAGTCGCCGAGCGCATCAAGACCGCCTACGACCTGGCCCTCGACGAGGACCGCAAGACCCCCGACCTGGGCGGAGACCTGGGCACCGAGGCCTTCGCCGATGCGGTGATCGAGCGACTGGCGGACTGAACGCGTCCGCGGCGCCATCCGGAGCGACCGCCTCCCCACCCCTGGATTCCCGCTTCCGCGGGAATGACGAATCGTAGGGTCCTTGCCTCACGGGTTTCGACACAGCCTGTTCCACGGGAATGTCGTTTCGGGATGGCGGTGCCGTTGCGTGGCCGAGCGGAGTCTTGCCATCACCTCCTTCCTTGACATCCAGTCTACGTCGGCGATAATGCGGCTTGGGGGTCAAACCTTGAACTCCAGGGGAGCGTCATGGCACGGCCGTTACGGATCGAGTACCCGCACGCGCACTACCACGTCACCTGCCGGGGCAACGACCGCAGAAGGATCTTCACTGACGACGACGACCGGCAGGCGTTCCTCGAACGGTTGCGGAAATCGTTGGAGATCTATGACGTCCGGTTGCACGCCTTCGTGCTGATGCACAACCACTTCCACCTGATGGTGGAAACCCCCGGGGCCAACCTCTCGGACTTCATGCGGCACTTCAACGTCGCGTACACATCCTTCTTCAACCGACGCCATCGGCGCACGGGGCACCTCTACCAAGGCCGGTTCAAGTCGATCCTGTTCCAGCCCGACGCACACTTGCTCGCGCTGAGCCGGTACGTGCACATGAATCCGGTGCGCGTGGTCCGCCGGCGACCCACGGTTCCCGACCAGATCCGGCAACTGTGGCTGTACCGCTGGAGCAGCCTCGGAGGGTACGTGTCCGCGCGGCGCCGGGAATCGTGGGTGCACTACGACGCCGTGCTCGCGGAGGTGGGAGAATCGCGGCAGCGCTATGGCCGGTTCGTACAGGACGGCTTGGAACAGGGCGTACCGACTCCGTGGAAAGCCGTGCGCGGCCAGGTGGTGCTGGGGGACGACCGTTTCTGGGCTGCCGCGGCGGGACGGGGGTCCGACGTAGCCGGAGCCGTTCCGGGGGAAACGCCGGAGCGACGCGCGCGGCGCCTCCAACCCGCACGCATCACCGCCGAGGTGGCGGCCCACTTCCAACTGCCGCCCGCGCGACTGCAGCGAAAGCGAGGCCGTTGCCGCGACCAACGCGGCCTCTTGATGGAGCTCATGTACCGCTATGCGGGAATGACCCAGCAGGCCATCGGCGCGCACCTGGGAGGCCTCGACTACAGCGCCGTAAGCCACGAACGGAGGCGTGTCCGCGAGCGCATGGCGGAGGACCCCGCGTTGGTCAAGGACTGGCGTGCGATCGAGTCACGCCTGGAAGACTCCGCCGGGAGACGCGATGGCACCGACGCGCCTTGACGGCATTCCAGCGGCCCCACTCCATCCCTGGATTCTTGCTTTCCAGGTTGTGTCAAAACACCATCTGGGAGAGGCACCAACCCCCTGATTCGTCATTCCCGCGGAAGCGGGAATCCAGGGGTCGGGAGGCGGGGAAACGCCGCTGTAGTGCCCCACCACCACCCCTGGATTCCCGCTTCCGCGGGAATGACGAATCGGGGGGTTGGCGCCATGCTTGCCCGAGCGACGTTTTGACACAGCCTGTTTCGCGGGAATGACGATACGTAACTCCCTGCCCGTCGCAAGTTCTCACACAACCTGACAAGGAGGTCCCGTGGTCTTCACCGCAGGGCCGGCATCACCTCCCGTGCGAACAGGTCGAGGGACGATGCGGACGCCTCGCGGGAAATGCCGGGGACGGAGAAGCGGCAGATGAGATGGGTGAGCCCCAGCTCCTGCCGAAAGCGCGCGATCTCCCGCGCGCAGGTTTCGGGATCGCCCAGGATGATGCGGTTCTCGGCCAGGCGCTCGATGGTGAGGTCCCCGGCGGGCCGCTTGATCACCGGGTGGGGCCAGCGGAAGTACATGTTCTCGTAGGCCTGGATGAAGGAATCGCCGGCGGACGCGAGCGCCTGCTCGGTGGTGTCGGCGACGAAGACGTAGCGGAAGGCGGCGATCTCGCCCGGCGTCTTGCCCAGCTCGGAGCACGCCCGGCGATAGGCCTCGGCGCAGGATGCCAGCTCGGACAGGGCAGCGGACGGACCCGCGAGCCATGCGTCGCCGAGGCGGGCGGCGCGCTCGATGGCCGGGGCGGTCCAGGCGCCGAACCAGATGGGCGGCGCCGGCTGCTGCACCGGCCTCGGCCCCACCGTGGCGTCGTTTACGTGGAAGTAGCGCCCGTCGTGGGTGACGTGGGTCTCGGTCCAGAGCCGCCGAAGCAGCGCCGCGCCCTCGTCGAGGCGGCTGCCGCGCTGCTTCACGGACAGGCCGAAGGCGGCGAACTCCTCGGGAGCGTACCCGGCTCCCACCCCGAGGATGAGGCGGCCCCCGGAGATCATGTCCACCATGGCTCCCTCTTCGGCCACGCACATGGGGTGGTAGAGCGGCAGCAGCAGCACTCCGGTGCCCAGGGCCACCCGGCGCGTGCGCGCGGCGATGGCGGCGAGCCCGAGCAGCGGCGCCGGATAGAGCACGGGATTGTTGTGGTGCTCGCCGAGCCAGACCGAATCGAACCCGGCCTCCTCCGCGCGCTCGCATTCCCAAATGGTTTCCTCGAAGCTGTCGGTGCCCTGCAACGGGCTCAGTCCCAGTTTCATCGTCGCTCCCGTTTCATGACCTGTGACTTGGCCTCCGGTGTCCCGCGTCACAAGCGACCGCTCCTTGCCTAGGTCCGCGCGAGCGCGGCGAACGCCGCCGATGCGTTGGACACGAAAGCACGCACCCGCGCGGGGTCCTTGCGGCCGGAGCCGTCCTCGACACCGGTGTGGACGTCGACGCCCGCGGGCCTGACGGTTTCGATGGCCCGGGCCACGTTCTCCGGCGTCAATCCTCCCGCCAGTATGACAGGTCGGGGACTCAGTTCCACCAATCGGCGGCTGACGCCCCAATCGTGAGTCTTGCCGGTGGCCCCGGACGCGCCACTGGCTGGATCGAAGGTGTCGGTGATGAAACCGTCTACGTGCGCGGCCAGCGCCCGGACCCGCTCTTCCAACTCCGCCAGGTTTCCCTCCCGCACCACCAAGCTCTTCACCACCTGGAGGCCCGGGCACAGAGCCTTGAACCGCCTCAGCGCGTCCGGGCCGGCATCGCCGTGCAGTTGGACGCCGGCGCAGCCGAGCCGGCGGCACATGGCGGCCACGGCGCGCGGGTCGTGGCGGTAGGTGATCAGCCAAGCCTGAAAGCCAATGTCGAGGCGTTCGATGACCGCGGCCGCCTCGTCCGCCGGCAGATCCTCCGCGTGCACGTCCAGCCCGATGGGAAACCCGAGCCGGTGGACGCCGTTCGCTACGAGCATCCCCGCCTCGCCCTCGTCCCGGACTCCCGCGATCTGGATGATGGTCTGCGCCATGGCTCGCTCGTGTTCGTAGCGCGAATCGGCTTGCAGCAACAGTGGGCGCCCGCCGACCGCGCTTCGCCGCGCCTGCCCCGAGATCGTCGACAGGCTCAGGGCGAACGCTTGGAGGAGCCCGGCCAAACCTCGTTCGCCCGGAGCGTAGCGTCGCACTGGCAGGCAACATGGACGGTGCCCTTGTTGCAACGCGGCCAACGGGTCTGGTACGGCTGACCGTGAGAAGGCAACCGTAGTCCGGCAGGACCGTAGTCACGGCAAGACAGGAGCTTTCCATGCGCGGAACAACACCCAGACGGATGCAGGGACTGGCCGATCCCGTGCTGTCCACCATGGTTCACGACCTGGGTATGGAAAAGGTGCCCCACTACGCCAGCCGATCGGAGAAGGTGGTCGGATACACCGATCGTTGGGTGGAAAACGCCAAGTTCCGCGACGGTCCGGTGAACCCGCAACGGGTCGAGGTGACGGACCGCGCGGCCATGACCGCGCAAGTCAAGGCCAAGGCGCACGAACTGGGCGCGGACCTCGTGGGGATCTGCCGGCTCACGCCGACCATG
This sequence comes from Deltaproteobacteria bacterium, assembly GCA_026712905.1. Taxonomy (NCBI): domain Bacteria; kingdom Pseudomonadati; phylum Myxococcota; class Myxococcia; species Deltaproteobacteria bacterium. Next base: position 27,576 of record JAPOPM010000013.1, on the reverse strand, counting down.
ATCGACCTGGGCGAAGAGGTGCCCCACGAGTTCGTCATCGCGGCGTGCATCACCGAAGACTACCACAAGGTACTCGAAGGCGCGGACGCGGTGGAAGAAGAGGCCATGCGCGTCTACGCGGCGTGCTCCGATCTGGCCACCGAGCTGGCCGCCTACGTTCGCGACCTGGGGTATCCCGCGTGGGCGCATCACAACGGCGTGCGCGAGGTGCAGGCGATCCCGGTGTTCTACCAGGTGGGGTTCGGCGAGCTGGGTCGCCACGGCAGCCTGATCAACGAGAAATTCGGCGCGGACTTCCGTCCCGGCTTCGTCACCACCGACCTGCCGCTGGACGTGGACGAGCCGCGGGAGTTCGGCGTCCAGGACTTCTGCATGAACTGCAACGTGTGCATGCTCAACTGCCCGGGCGACGCGATTCCCAAGGAGCACGTGGTCACCGAGGGCATCAAGCGCTGGCTCATCGACCTGGAGAAGTGCTACCCCTACTCGCGCCTGCGCGACGAGTACTGTCACCTGTGCGTGGACGTCTGCCCGTTCAACGTCCAAAGCCACCGCACCACTTTCAAGACGTTCATGAAGCACCGCAAGCGCATCGGCTACAAGTCTCCGAAGTACTGAGGGGCGTCTTGGACAAGTACTATCTTCACGAGCGCCGGCCCGACGGCGCCATCAGCACGGTGGGCCTCTACTACTCCCGCGAGGAGGCCGAAGGGGTCATCGCGCAGCTTCGGCAGTTGCCCGAGAAACAGGACTGCGAGTATCTCATGACCCGGCCCGGCGAGGCCGCGCCGGAACCGATGCAAGACAATCCCGCGGACTCGTGAGCCTGTTCGGATCCGCTCACGGCACCAGCCCCAGGTTGACCGGCGTCACGACGGAACGGAGCGTGTGGGTACGGTAGCCGCCGTTCCGCGGGTAACGCGGATCCCGCTTGGAGGTCCGCGTGGTGATGGTAACCCGGAGCCTTCGTATCACCGCCGTGGCCGTGGTCGAGCCGCCCGCACCGTCCAGGTACTCCACGGCAAAGGACTGCACGTCCTCCACCACCGGCTGCCCGCCGCCGCCGGTATCGCGCCGGAGGACCATGCCGGTGGCGTCGTGAAAGTAGACGACCCGCTCGTTGGAGTCCGACAAGTCGCCGTCGCCGTTGTGGTCGACCGCGATGCGCAATCGGACAGGATCGTAGGTTATGCCCGCGAAACCCACGCCCGCCGGATCGTAACCGGCCTTCCTCGCCTCGCCGACAACCATGGTCATGGCCGCGCGGGCGTTCTGATGCATGGCGGTGATCTGCTCCTGAAGGTCGTGAGCGGTGAGCTGGCCGGTGAAGCTCGTGACCACCGCGGCGAGCAGAATCCCCTGGATCGCCAGCACCACCAGGAGCTCGATAAGCGTGAAGCCCCGGGCGAAGGACCAGCGGCCGCGCCTCCACCCGGCGTTCCGGAAACCAAGTCGTCGCCGGCGCCGGTCCGCGTCGAAAAACAGGCGCATCACCGGCCCACAAGGGTCCGGAGGACCGCCGAGCGCTCGCCCTGATCCCAGGAGACGGTCACCGTGACGGTGCTCAAGCCCCTCTCGGGGGTGTCCCGCAGGACCTCGGTGACCCGTCTGAAACCGGGGAAGTCGGGTATTGCACCGTAGTCCTCCGTGGCCGGGGCGACGGCGCCTCCGCCACCCCTGAGACTCTCGATGCGATCCTGGGCCAGGAACGTGGCAACGCTGTGGTCGCGGCTCCGGAGGTTTCCCTGGACCACTCCGATGGCGACGCGTCCGAGCCCCAGGAGCGCGGTCGACAGGATCAGCATCGCCACCAGCAGCTCGATCATGGAGAAGCCCCGTTGTCCGGCCAACGACGAACGCGGTCGTGTCATGGCGTCTCCCGTCAGCGGATGCGCACGCGGCCCGCGATGCTGATGCTGACGCGCTTCGTGCCCGCCGGGTTGGTGAGGGTGATGGTCGCCAGATGGCTGGCCGTTCCGCGCGGGCTGAACACCGGGTTGTTATTGGAGCGGACCACCACGTCCCTGTAGTCCGCCTGGAGGTCCCGCGTGAACGTCCACTCGCCGGGGTCCACGGAGCCGTCGTTGTCCGCGTCGTCGAGTATTTGGTACTCGCGGTCGTTGAGGAAGAAGATCCGGTAGCGGTTGTTGCGCTGGATCGCCTTCATGCGCGCCCACATGAGGTCCCCGGTCACTTGGCGCGCCGCGCCGTGGAGGCGGTGCCTGGGCATCACCTTCAGGTAGCCCGGCACCGCGATGGTCAGCATGATGCCGGCGAGGGCCACGGTGATCATTTGACCCAGCAGGGAAAATCCGGCGGTGGAAGCAGACGCTGGCGGCATGTCGGGTTCCTCAACGGCCGGCAGAGACACGGCAGGCGCTTGTGTACAGGCACACAAGCGCCCCCAGACTCAGGAAGGGCGCGAACGGCAAGGGAGTCTTCAACGAAACGTCCTTCCTGACGCACGCGAGCCCGATGCCGCACACGGAACCCGCCAGGGCGCTCACCGCCAGAATACCGGGGACCCGTTCCCAGCCGGCGAAGGAGCCGATCATCGCCAGCAGCTTGACGTCGCCGCCGCCGAGGCCGTCCCGGCCGGTGACGGCGCGGTAGCCGGCGGCCGTGGCCCACAGCACGCCGCCGCCGCACAGCGCCCCCAGGAGCGAACCGCCGGGCGAAGGAAAGTCCTCGATGGAGAGGGCGGGCGCGCACCACGACAGCGCGAACGCCGCGGCCGTGCCGTAAACGCTGATGGCGTCGGGAATGATGCCGGTCTCGAGATCGATCACCGCCGCCGCCACCAGGGCGCAGACGAAGGAGAGGTGGACCCCCAGGCGCGGACCGGCGCCGACTCGCAGATAACCGGCGAGGGTCGCCAGCGCCGCGCCCAGTTCCACCAGCCAGTAGCGCACCGGGATGCGGGCGCCGCAGAGAGCGCAACGCGCGCGCAGCAACAGGTAGCTGATCAACGGCAGGTTCGCCCGGAACGGGAGCGGCTCCTTGCAGGAGCGGCAGTGGGACGCCGGGGCAAGGATGGACTCGCCCGCCGGCAGACGGGTGATGCAGACGTTCAGGAAGCTCCCGATGCAGGAGCCGAACACGAAGAGCAGAAGCGCCCGAAACGGTTCCGCTGGTGCGAGTGCGCCCATGGCCGTTGATCCCTCCCAAGAGGAATCATCGGCCAAGGGCAACACTCCTTTAGCGCGGAAGGCTCAGAAAATCCCGGCCCCCGGCCTGCGCCTCCAGCCAGCTCCGGATGAGCGGAAAGACTTCGTCCTTGGCCTTCCGGCCCAGGATCAGGTCGAAGTGACCGTAGCTCACGTCCTCGCCCGGGTCCGGCCAGAAGATCATCAGGTCCCGGTCCTCCGAGCCCAACTCCCGGTAGACCTGCTCGAGGGCCTCGGGCGGCGCGATGGAGTCGGTGCCTCCACCCACCAGGAGAACCGGTATGGTTATCCCGGACAACGTGTCCCGGTAGCTCGTCTTGCCGTCGGCGCTGACGAACTCGTCCTGTTCCACGGCGGTGACGATCTGATCCAGCACCCCCCTGTTGACCGGCGTGAGGGCGGTGTCCAGGAACTCCTGCCGGACCGACTGCGCCATGTTCTTGCGGTTGTAGAACGCGTCCTCGAACCACGGCATGAAGAACAACATGCGGTTCAGCCCGGACGAGTTCATGTGCAGCAGCGTGGTGCGCAACAGCGGCACCCGATCGAGCTTGAGCAGGGTGTCGAGCCAGTCCTGAGCGGGACTGTCGAACGACATGGGCGCGGCGATGCTGACGACTCCGGCGACGCCGTGCTCGGGGGTCCGGCCGACATGGGCCAGGGCCAGCGCTCCGCCAAGCTCGTAACCCACCACCAGGACGTCCGCGCCGCCGGCCTGCTTGCGCACGTGCTCGATGACCGCGGGCAGGTCTTTCCTCAAGATGTCGTCCAGATTCCACGGCTTGTTCCCCCAGCCCAGGGGGTTGAGGCTCCGGCCGGTGCCGCGTAGCGACAGGTTCCAGACGTCGAAACCCGCCTCGGCGAGATACTCCGCGAGGCTGGCGCGCCCGAAGTCCAGAAAAGAGCTGTTCACCAGGAGCCCGTGGATCAGGATCACCGGCAGCGGCCGCGGCTCCCGCTTGTACTGCCGGAAGCGCTTGAGGGACAGCTCGAACTTCTCGTCGGTGACGACCCACTGGCGCTCGGAGGAGACGAACGGGTCGTCGAGCGAGGCGGCGGCCAGCGGCGCGGGCGCAAGAAAAAGGAGGGCCGCCAGGAGGCCGGCACGGGCGGACCCGATTCGGTGCTGGATGCGCATGATCGAATGTCGGATACACTGAACGTTGGTGTTGCAAGAGTAGTCCATCCGGCCGTCCATGTGTAGTTGATTCCGGCCCCCGCGGTCATATAAAGACCTCAGCGAAGGGTTCAGGAGCCGGTGCGGCGTGCCATCCCCTGTTGCCGAACCCCATACATACACCAAGGAGGAAGGAAATCTCACCATGCGCGCAAGCACCGAGAGGAAGACGAAACGCTGGCAGGAGCAACGTTGGGTCCTGGATCAGGTCATCAAGGTGAGCGGCCTGGACTTCGACCAGGGGCGGTCGAACAAGATGCTGCGGAACTGCGGCCCGGGCATCGCCGGAGAACTGCGCGGCATCGGCCAGCGGGTGCAGAAGTTCACGGACTTTCCGCGGGAGTTCTCCCGCGCCGCGGAAAGCCGGGAGAAGAGAGGGCGGGCGGCGGAGGCGCTGGGGCACACGGTGGAGGCGCGCGAGCACTACTACGTGGCCGCCACCTACTACACCGCGGCCCAGTGGGGCATCTTCGAGGACGGCAACCCCAAGCGCATGGCCTGGGCGGAGAGCAAGCGCGACTGCTACGACCGCTACATCGAGTTCGCCGACCACCCCATCGAGCGGGTGGACCTGCCGATGCCGGGCGGGCAGATGGCGGCGCTGCTGCACCTGCCGCGCAAGCTGGCGCCGGGCGAGCAACTGCCGTGCATCCTCTACCAGCCGGGCATGGACGGCGTGAAGGAGGACAACCCGCTCATGGGCGACCCGCTGCTGGACCGCGGCCTGGCGATCCTCTCCATCGACGGACCGGGACAGGGCGAAACCCGCGAACGCGGCATCACCTGCACGGCCTCCAACTGCGAGGACGGCGCCAAGGCGGCCTACGCATGGATGAAGGCCCGGCCGGAGATCGACAGCGAGCGCGTGGCCGTGTTCGGCTCCAGCATGGGGTCCTACTGGGGCACACGCATGGCCGCGGCCGAGCCCGGCTTCAAGGCGTGCGCGGTGGCCGGCGTGTGCATGGAACCCAGCCAGTACACCATCTTCAACACCGCCGCTCCGAGCTTCAAGCTCAACTACATGTACATGTCCGGCTACGAAAACGAGGCCGAGTTCGACGAGTTCTGCAAGACGCTCACCCTGGAGGGCGTCGCCGCCAGGATCCGCTGCCCGTACATGGTGGTGGCGGGAGAGGACGACGAGCTGTGCCCCATCGAGTTCGTCTACGACGTCATGGACGAGGCCACCTGCCCCAAGATCCTCTATGTCTACGAGGGCGAGCGCCACTCCATCCGCAACCCGGCCGCGCGCACCATCATCGTGGACTGGCTCAAGGACTGCCTCGACGGCAAGCCGGTCACGTCCGAAAAGATCTACGTGGAGATGAGCGGCAAGGAGACGCGGACGCGGTTCTGACGTGTTCCGGCACCGCCAGCCCGTTGTCGAAGTAGTCGCCCGAACCCGTCAACGAGCTTCCTTGACAGCCCTTTCCCGACATGGTTCATTCTGCGTCAGCCTTCGACTGACGCAGATTCTTGAGATACCACACTGAATCCCGGCCAAGTCCCGCGGGCTGCAAATAAATTCAATCCACGAGGAGAGTTCGTCCCATGCAGATGTTCATTGCAGGCGAGTATACGGATACGGCAAGCGGCGAGACCACCACCATCTACAATCCCGCCACCGGCGAGGTGGTGGACACGATTCCCAAGGGTACGGCGGAAGACGTTCAAAGGGCCGTGGCGGCCGCGGCAGAGGCGGCGGTGGAATGGGGCAAGTTCGCCCCCTCCAAGCGCGGCGAGTGTCTTTCCGAGGCCGCGCGTCTGGTGCTGGAAAACGAGAAAGAGCTCACCCAGCTCCTCACCAAGGAGCAGGGCAAGGCGCACCGGGAGTCGGTGCTGGAGATCCGCCGCTTCGCCCACACCCTGGAGCACTACGCCGGCATGGCCAAGACCCTGCGCGGCGGCTACGTCAAGCTCGCCGACGGGCGCTACGGCCTCATCATGCACAAGCCCATGGGCGTGGTGGGCTCCATCGTGCCGTGGAACTTCCCGGTGTCGCTGATGGGCAACAAGGTGGGGCCGGCGCTGCTCGCGGGCAACGCCATGGTGATCAAGCCCGCCAGCACCACGCCGCTGACCGCCACCCGCTGTGTCGAGCTGGTGCAGCAGGCGGGGCTTCCCAAGGGCACCATCAACATGGTCACCGGACCGGGCGGCTCGGTGGGCGAGGAGATCCTCCGCAACCCGGTCATCCGCAAGGTGGGCTTCACCGGCGCCACCGATACCGGCAAGCGGATCATGGAAGTGGCCTCCCAGGAGGTCAAGCGGGTCACCCTGGAGCTGGGCGGCAGCGACCCCATGATCGTGTGCAGCGACGCCAACATCGACCGGGCCGTGAGCGCGGCCTCGGTGGGACGCTACTTCAACTGCGGCCAGGCCTGCCTGGCGGTGAAGCGACTCTATCTCTACGACGAGATCTACGACGAGTTCGTCGGCAAGCTGGTGGAGAAGGTACGCAAGCTGCGGGTGGGCAACGGCCTCACCAAGGGCACCATGCTCGGACCGCTGCACACCAAGGGACAGCGCGAGGAGGTGGAGGAGCAGGTGGAGGACGCGGTGCAGAAGGGCGCCAAGGTGCTGGTGGGCGGCGACCGCCCCAAGGGCGACGAGTTCGACAAGGGCAACTTCCTGAACCCGTCCGTCGTCGTGGACGTGGACCCGAAGTCCAAGCTGCTGAGCGACGAGGTGTTCGGCCCGGCCCTGCCGGTGGTGCGGATCAAGAGCCTCGAGGAGGGCTTGGCGCTGGCCAACGACTCCATCTTCGGCCTGGGCTCGTCGGTGTGGACCCAGGACATCGACAAGGCCATGTACGCGGCCGAACATCTGGACGCGGGTTATACGTGGGTCAACTCCGCGCAGATCATCTACGACGAGCTCCCCTTCGGCGGCGTCAAGCAGAGCGGCGTCGGCAAGGAGCACGGCAACGAGGCCGTGGAGCACTACAGCGAGGTCAAGTCCGTGGTCATGGCCACGGAGCAAACTTCCGAGATGGTGGGAGGCGAGTAGGCCGAACCCGTACCGGTTCCCGCCGCCGAGGTTCGGCGGCGGCCCGGGTTCGCGCGACTCGGGAGAAGCATGAGCGCTCCGCGACTCGATCTGCCGGACCCCTACAACGCGGCCACCACGTTCGTCGACGACAATATCGCCGCCGGCCGTGGCGGGCGCACCGCCATCCTGTACGAGGACCAGCAGTTCACCTACGCGCAGGTCCACGAGGCGGTCAACAAGGCAGGAAACGCGTTCCGCGGTCTTGGCCTGGACACCGAGCAGCGCGTGCTGCTGGTGTTGCCGGACTGTCCGCAGTTCGCCTTCGCCTTCTTCGGCGCCATCAAGATCGGCGCCGTCCCCATCCCCGTCAACCCCTGGATGCACGCGGCCGACTACGAGTACCTGCTCAACGACAGCCGCGCGCGCATCGTCGTGGTGCACGAGTCCGCGCTGCCCGAGATCGAGGCCATCGGCACGCGGCCGCGGTATCTGAAGCACGTGGTCGTGGTCGGGGCGCCGCGCGGCGACGCCGCCGGGTGGGACGCGCTCATGGAGGGACAGCCGGCGGAACTGGAAGCCGAGCCCACCGGGCGCGACGACGTGGTCATGTGGAACTACACCTCGGGGAGCACGGGCAACCCCAAGGGCGCGGTCCACCTCCAGCACGACATGATCACCATCACGGACCTGTTCGTGAAGCCGGTGCTGGGCATGACCGAGGACGATGTCTGCTTGTCCGCCTCCAAGCTGTTCTTCTCCTACGGACTGGGAAACTCCCTCTACTTTCCCTTCCGCTTCGGCGCCACCGGCGTGCTGTGGCCCGAGCGGCCCGATCCGGAGAAGATTCTCCAGACCATCGAGCGCTACCGCCCGACCTTCTTCTTCTCCGTGCCCACGCTCTACGCGCGCATGCTGCGGGTGGAGAAGGAGTACGACCTCGGCTCCCTCCGGACCTGTCTGTCGTCGGGCGAGCCGCTGCCCCCGGCGCTGTTCCACCAGTGGCGCGACAAGGTCGGCGTGGAGTTGCTGGACGTGGTGGGCTCCACCGAGGCCACCCACGACTTCCTCGCCAACCGGCCGGGCCGGGCCAAGGCCGGCAGCAGCGGTGAGGTGACGCCGGCGTTCGTGGCCAAGGTGGTGGACGACGAGGGACGCGAGGTGCCCAACGGCGAGGTGGGAAACCTCTACGTGGCCGGCGACGCCACCGCGCCCTACTACTGGAACAAGCACGAACAGACCCAACGCACGATGCAGGGCGAGTGGCTCAAGACCGGCGACACCTACTACCGCGACGACGACGGCTATTTCTGGTACTGTGGCCGTTCCGACGACATGCTCAAGGTGGGCGGCCTGTGGGTCTCCCCCATCGAGGTGGAGAACGCGCTGATGGAGCATCCCGCGGTGCTGGAGGCCGCGGTGACCGGCGAGGCCGACGGCGAAGGGCTCATCAAGCCCAAAGCCTACGTCATCCTCCAGAACGGCCAGGACGGCACCGACGCGCTGCGCCAGGCGCTGCAGGACTTCATCAAGGGCAGCCTCGAGCCGTACAAGTACCCGCGCTGGGTGGAGTTCGTGGACGATCTGCCCAAGACCGTCACGGGGAAGATCCAGCGGTTCAGGCTCAGGGAAGGCAACTCGTGATATCGTGGACCCGGCGCCGGCAGACGGCCGGGCTCCGGGAGACGGACCACGGACAGCGAACGGGGGTTTCATGGACGACTTGGTAGCGCTGCGGGACAAGGTGGCCATCTCGTGCAACATCCTGGCCATCGAGGGACATTGGGACAATATCCTGGGGCACGTGTCGGCGCGGGTGCCGGGCGAGAACGCCATGCTGATCAAACCCCACAGCTTCGGTTTCGAGGAGATCCGTCCGTACCACATCATCAAGGTGGACTTCGACGGCAACAAGATCGAGGGGGACTACGAGCGCCACTCCGAGGTGTTCATCCACACCGAGATCTACAGGGCGCGGCCCGATGTGAACTGCGTCATCCACAGCCATCCGCCCTACGCCACGGCCTTCGGCTCCCTGCGGCAGCCGTTGCGCCCGGTGAGCCACGAGGGCTCCATCTTCCACGACGGGCTGCCGCTGTTCGACTACACCACGATCCTGATCCGCACGCCGGAGTTGGGCGTGAAGGTCGCCGAGAAGCTGGAGGGGGCCCGTGCCGTGCTCATGAAGAACCACGGCACCACCGTGGTGGCCGAATCCGTGGAGACCGCCACCCTGTACGCCATCTTCCTGGAGAAGGCGTGCCGTATCCAGCTCCTGGCCAGCGCCTCGGGCAATCCGAGTTGGAGCAGCGACGACGAGGCGCGCGAAAAGTACGACCAGATCTACACACCGCACCGCCTCGGCAGCATGTGGGACTATTTCGTGCGGCGGGCGAAGCGGCTCGCCATCGACTGATCCTTCGACTTCGCGTGGCCTGTCCTGAACTTGTCGAAGGGCTCGGAGCGAACGGTCGGGAACCCCCACTTCCGTTCGTCCTGAGCGTCGCCGAGCGAAGTCGAAGGGCGCAGACTGGCATGACCAAGTACCGGAGGTAACGAAATGGCCGAGAAACTTCACTTGACGCTGGCGTGCGGCGACTACGAGAGCATCCGCGCCCTCAAGGAGGGAGTGATCCAGCCGGACGGCATCGATCTCACCGTGCTCACGGACATGGACTCGTCCACCCGGCACTGGCGCATCGCCCGGTTCCGCGAGTTCGACGTGGGGGAGCATTCGGGCTCCTCCTACCTGCTGGCCAAGGACCGCGGCGAAGCGGACGACCTCACCGCCATTCCGGTGTTCCTGCACCGCAGGTTCCGGCACGGCTTCATCTTCGTCAACGCGGACAAGGGCATCCAGTCGCCCAAGGACCTCATAGGCAGGACCGTGGGGCTCAAGAACTGGCAGGCCACGGCGCTCCTGTGGATCCGCGGCACCCTGCAGGACGAGTACGGCGTCGCGTTCACGGACCTGGAATGGCGCGCCGAGAGGGAGGAGGACGTGCCGTTCGATCCGCCGGAGGGGCTCCGGATGGAGCGCCTGCCCAAGGGCAAGCGGGTCGAGGAAATGCTCGCCGAGGGCGAACTGGACGCGGTCATCCACCCCGACATCCTCGCGCCCATCCTGGAAGGGGACACCCGGGTCAAGCGCCTTTTCGACGATCCCAAGCAGGTGGAGATGGACTACTTCAAGCGCACTGGAATCTTTCCCATCATGCACACTACCGTCGTCAAGCGGGAGATCGTGGAAAAGCACCCCTGGGTGCCCATGAACCTGATGGTGGCGTTCGAGAAGGCCAAGCAGTGGGCCTACAACCGCATGAACAACCCTCGGATCGTGCCGCTGGCGTTCTTCCGTGACGCTTGGGAGGAGCAGTTGGAGCGGATGGGCGAGGACCCGTGGATCTACGGCCTCAACGACACCAACCGCAATAACTTCGGCACGCTGGCACGCTACTCCCGCGAACAAGGCATGATCAAGAAAGACCCCAACGTGGACGAGCTGTTCCACGAGACCGTCCGCGGGGAGGAGTGGAAGCTGGCGCGCTCCCGCGGATAGCGCCGCCTTCCGATGATTCCTCCGCCCTTTGAGTACCGGGCGCCCGACTCGCTTCCCGAAGCGCTCGCGCTGCTGCGCGAGCACGGGGGCGACGCGCGGCTCATGGCCGGGGGACAGTCGCTCCTGCCGATGCTGAAGCTGCGGCTGGTGCGTCCGGCGGTCATCATCGACATCGGCGGCATCCGGGATTTGACCGGCGTGACCGAAGACGGGGACACCGTGCGCATCGGCGCGCTGGTCACGGAGCGGACCCTCGAGCGCACACTCGGGCAGCGCCTGCCCCTCCTTGCCGAGGCCGCCGCCAGCATCGGCGACATCCACATCCGCAACCTGGGCACCCTGGGCGGCGCCCTGAGCCAGGCCGACCCCTCGGGTGACCTCGCGCCGGCGGCGCTGGCCCTGGGAGCGACCCTGAACGCCCAATCGACCGGCGGAAGCCGCGCCATCGCCGCCCGCGATTTCTTCACCGGACCGTTCGAGACCTGTCTGGCCGACGACGAGATCGTAACGTCCGTGGATGTCCCGCGGTCCGACGGCGTCCACGGACACGCCTACGTCAAGATGGTGCGCCGCGCCGGCGACTACGCGGTGGTGGGAGCGGCGGCGCTCGTGAATCTGGCGCCGGACGGGACATGTGAGGACGCGCGCATCGCCCTGTGCGCCGCCGGCCCCACGGCCTTCATCTGCGAGGACGCGGGAGGATCGCTGCAAGGGACGCGCCTGACCGACGCCGACCTGGCGCAAGCCGCCGCCCTGGCCGGCAAGGCCGCCGAGCCGGTGAGCGACGTCCACGCCTCGGCGGAGTACCGCAAGGAGATGACCCCGGTCGTAGTCGCCCGCGCCCTGACCCAGGCGCGGGAACGAGCCGGCAGGCAACTACGCGAGGCAAATGGGCGATGAAATGGGCACGAACTCCCCGAATCGTCATTCGCGACGAACCATGAAACGGATCAACGTCAAGACCACCATCAACGGCAAGGACTACTCCTTCGAGGTGGAGCCGCGCCTGCTGCTGGTGGACCTCATCCGGGACGAGGCCGGGCTCAAGGGCACCCACGTGGGGTGCGACACCGGCAACTGCGGCGCCTGCACCGTTCTCATGAACGGGCTCACCGTGAAGTCATGCCAAGTGCTGGCGCCCCGCGCCCACGGAGCGGAGATTCGCACGGTGGAGGGTCTGGCGCGAAACGGCGCGCTCCATCCGATCCAGGAGGCGTTCTGGGAATGCGACGCGCTGGAGTGCGGCTTCTGCACGCCGGGCATGCTCATGACCACCGTGGCGTTCCTGGAAGAGAATCCGCATCCGTCCGACGAAGACATCCGCCGCGCCTACTCCGGCAATCTGTGCCGTTGCACCGGCTATCTGAACATCATCAAGGCGGTGAAGCGCGCGGCGGAGATGATGGAGTCGTAGTGTCCGTCCCATGCTGCAAGACGGAGGGACCGCCTCCTTCCGCCGCGAAACGACCTGTTTGAGGACCATGGCCAACTACGTCGGCAAAAGCATCAAGCGCAAGGAATCCTTCAGCTCGATCCAGGGGAAGAACACCTACATCGCCGACATCGACCTCCCCGGGATGCTCCACGCCTGCATTCACCGGAGCCCCTACGCCCACGCGCGCGTGACCCGGGTGGACCTGTCGGAGGCGCTGGCGCAGCCGGGCGTGGTGGCGGCCCTGAGCGGCGAGGACATCCGGCGGCTGTCGCGCCCCATGTCGCCCTTTCCGTTCACCCGCGCGCGCCCCTACACCAGCGACTACCCGCGGGTGCGTTTCGCCGACCACTACTGTCTGGCGGTGGACCGGGTGCGCCACGCGGGCGAGGCCGTCGCGGTGGTGGTGGCCGAGGACCGCTACGCGGCCGCGGACGCGGCCGAGGCGGTGCGCGTGGAATACGAGCCGCTGCCGCCGGTGGTGGACATGGAGGCCGCGCTGGAGCAGGGGTCCGTCCGGCTCTACGAGGAGTGGCCGGACAACGTCCAGTACGAATTCCGCTTCAGCGAGGGGCCGGTGGACGATCTGCTCAAATCGTCCGCGGTGGTGGTGCGCGAGCGCATCGTGCAGCACCGCTACACCGGAACGCCGATGGAAACGCGCGGCGTCATCGCCAGCGTGGACCAGCGGGACAACCTGCTGACGCTGTGGTCCTCGACCCAGGTACCGCACGCGCTCCCGAACCTCGTGTTGGACACCCTGGGCCGGGGGGACCTCAAGATCCGCGTGATCTCGCCGGACATGGGCGGGGGCTTCGGCATCAAGTGGGCCTTCTATCCCGAAGAAGTGCTGATGCCGCTCCTCTCGCTCCGCCTCGACCGCCCGGTGGGTTGGCGCGAGAGCCGCTCCGAGCACATGGCGGCGTCGCACCACTCCCGCGCCCAGGTGGACTACGCGGAAGCAGGGTTCGACGAGTCCGGCCGCATCACCGCCCTCAAGACCAAGGTCATCGTCGACCTCGGCGCCGCCTACCCCAGCGGCGGCACCTCCCTGGCCTTCGTCACCGCCAACTTCATTCCCGGGCCCTACCGCGTCGAGAACTACGCCACCGCGTCCTACGGCGTGGTCACCAACAAGACCGCCGCCGGCCCCCACCGGGCCAACGGCAAGGCCGAGTCCAACTTCATCATGGAGCGGGTCATGGACCGGGCCGCCCTGGAACTGGGCCTGGGCAAGGACGAGATCCGCCGGCGCAACCTGGTGCAGCCCCACGAGTTCCCCTACACCTGCGTCACCGGCTCCACCTACGACAGCGGCGACTACCCGGCGTGCCTGCGCATGGCGCTGGAGAAGTCGGACTACGCCGGCCTCCTGGCGGACCGGGAGCGGAGCCGCCGGCAGGGCCGCTACCGCGGCGTCGGCCTGGCGTTCATGCTGGAGCCCTTGAGCTCGCTCCGCCCCAACGCCTACAACGCGGGCTACGAGACCGTGACGGTGCGGGTGGACCCGGTGGGCAAGGCCTGGGTGTTCTCGGGCGACATGAACATGAGCATGAGCCACAAGACCACCCTGTCCCAGGTGGTGGCCGACGGGCTGGGCGTGCGTTTCGAGGACGTGCAGGTGTTCGAGGGGGACAGCGCGCTGGTGTCTTCTTCCAGCGGCTCCTACGCCAGCCGGTTCTCCACCGTGACCACCTCCGCCGCCATGAAGGCGTGCGAGGCGGTGCGCCGGAAGATCCTCGCCATCGCCGCGCACGTGCTGCGCACCCATCCCGACGCGCTCGAATGCGCGGGCGGCATGGTGCTGGACCGGGAGCGGACGGGCGCCGGGATGACCATCAAGGAAGTGGCCAACATCGCCTACTACTCCATCAACCGGCTGCCCGGGAACATGGACCCGGGCCTCCACGACACCCACTACTTCATCAACCCCAACACCAGCTTCGAGCCCGACGCCAAGGGCCGGACGTCGAACTTCTCCACCTTCCCCTACGCCGTCCACGTGGCCTACGTGGAGGTGGATCCCGGCACCGGCGAGACCACCATCCTCAAGTATCTGACCGTCGACGACTCCGGCAACCTGGTGAATCCCATGATCGTGGACACCCAGATCACCGGCGCCATCTCCCACGGCTTGGGGGGCGCGTTTCTCGAAGAGCTGGTGTATGACGAACAGGGCCAGCTCCTGTCCGGCACCTTCGCCGATTACCTGATTCCGTCCGCCGCGGAGATGCCGGACCTGGAGATCCATCACATGGTCACTCCGGCGCCTTTCACTCCGGGCGGTTTCAAGGGGGTAGGCGAGATCGGCGCCATCGGCCCGCCGGTGGTGCTGGCCAGCGCCATCGAGGACGCGCTGGCGCCCCTGGGAGTCAAGATCATGAGTCTGCCGCTCAAGCCGGAGAACATCTGGCGGGCGGTACGGGAACGGCAACAACGCACAGGAGGAGACAGCACATGAGCGACGCAGGGAACGGCTTCACGGAACGGGCCACGCGGGAACTGGCGCGGGTGTCGGCCATCTTCGCCGCGGGCGAGGCGGAGATCGCGGACGTCTACTTCAACTGGGACCAGCGCGACCGCGACAAGGAAGTCATCTGGCTCACCAAGCAGGCCGGCCGCGAGATCGAGAGCACCTTCACGGGCCTCAAGGAGATCGTCGACAAGGTGGGCAGCGACCTCGGCAAGGCGAACCAGTACTGGGTCGACAAATGGGGCGGCGACGTGGACCGGCACTGGCTCGAGGAGAACCTCTGGCGCACCAAGCAGGAGCTCAACCACGGCAACTACTGCGTCGACATCATCGAGTGGCTCACCGGCGAGCCGGTGGACATCAAGGAGGTGGTGCGCCGCTACAACCGCTGGAACCCGGACCCGTCGCTGCCCGACATGAAGGAGTGGGTGCGTTTGGCCGAGGTATTCCGGGAACAGGAGGCGCGCCAGGAGCCCTGGGCCCGGCTGATCAACTCCCAGGGCCTGCTGGAAGGCGGAAGCTGCGGCCTGTTCTACGCCGCCACCCGGTTGAGCGGCAGCGAGCTCAACGACCGCCTGGCCGCGGCCTTCGCGGTGGTGCTGGACGACGAGCGCGGCCACGGCCCGGCCAACATCTACGAGATCGCCGACGCCTTCACCACGCAAGAGGCGGTGGACGGCGCCCGGGAGCTCATGGTGGAGCGGGGCATGCAGCGCCTGCGCATGCGCAACGAGCAGTTCAGCTACCCCATCGACGAGGCGCGTATCCAGGACATCGCCGCGGGCAACATCAGCCTCGACGCGACCAAGGCGATCTGGGGCGAGACCCTGGCGAAGTTCATCGACTGATACCGCGAGGGAACCCCGCCGTGGCATCCCACATCGATCTCGAAAACCGGAACGGCATCGCCTTCATCACGCTGAACCGGCCCGAGCGGCTCAACGCCATGAACGAGGAGATGTGGGCGGAGCTGGGTCGGGTGTGGGACGCGTTCGCGGCGGACCCGGCGCTTCGGGTGGCGGTGGTGAGCGGCGCCGGCGACCGGGCGTTCTCCACCGGCATGGACCTGAAGGAGCGGGCCGTGGCGGGCGACCCGCGGGCGCGGGAGTTCTGGACCTCGGCGCTGGCGCGCGATCCGGGGCGGCGGGAACCGGTGTGGAAACCCATGATCGCCGCGGTCCACGGGTACTGCCTGGCCGGGGGCTTCGAGATCGCCCTGTCCTGCGACATCCGCATCTGCAGCGAGGACGCCGTCTTCGGGTTGCCCGAGATCAAGCGGGGGTTCTTCCCGGGCAGCTCCGGCACCGTGCGGCTGCCCCGCCTCATGCCGCTGGGCATGGCCCTGGAGATGCTCTACACCGGCGAGTCCATCTCCGCGGACGAGGCGTTCCGCTGCGGCCTGGTGAACCGGGTCGTGGCGCGGGACGAACTGCTGCCAGCGGCCGAGAAGCTGGCCCGATCCATCGCCGACGGCCCGCCGCTGGCGCTGCAGGCGCTCAAGGAGGTGGTGCTGCGCGGCCTCGACATGCCGCTGGCCGACGCCATCCGCTTCGAGGCGGGGTTCCGCGCCATGGTGGGTGGAACCGAGGACGCCGCCGAAGGGCCGCGGGCCTTCAGCGAGAAACGCAAGCCGAGCTACAAGGGGCGTTGACCGCCTGCATTGCAAGCCGGGTCACCAGGCGGTGACGCGGGAGAGGACCCCATGTATCAGGACCTCCGGGAATATCTCGAGCTGCTGGAGCGCCAGGGCCTGCTGATGCGGGTGGCGGCACCGGTGGACAAGGATACGGAGTTGCATCCGCTGGTGCGCTGGCAGTTCCTGGGGTTGCCGGACCACCAGCGCAAGGCGTTCCTGTTCGACAACGTGGTGGACGCCAAGGGGCGGCGCTACG
The DNA here is from genome assembly GCA_026712905.1 of Deltaproteobacteria bacterium. Taxonomy (NCBI): domain Bacteria; kingdom Pseudomonadati; phylum Myxococcota; class Myxococcia; species Deltaproteobacteria bacterium. The sequence goes on along the minus strand of JAPOPM010000013.1, from coordinate 10,888 downwards.
AGACCCCGGTGGTGCTGGGGGCGCTGGCTTCCAACGAGGCCATCTACGCCCTGGGCATGGGCTGCGAGCCCGGCAAGAGCTTCGAGAAGTGGTCCGCGGCGGTGGCCGCGCCGCTGGCGCCGGAACTGGTGGACACCGGGCCGGTCAAGGAGGAGATCCACGTGGGCGAGGGCCTGCTGGAGCACGGCGGGCTGGCGGAGTTCCCGGTGCCCATCTCGACGCCGGGCTTCGACAACGGGCCGTACTTCACCGCATGCCACTGGATCACCAAGGACCCGGAGACCGGCATCCGCAACGTCGGCAACTACCGCGGCCAGATCAAGTCCCCCACCAAGACCGGCGTCTACCTGATCAGCGGGCAACAGGACCTGGCCGTCCACTGGAACAAGGCCAGCGCCCTGGGGCAGCCGCTGCCCGCCGCCGGCGTCATCGGCGCGGTGCCGTGCCTTTCCTACGTGGCGGTGCAGAAGATCGCCTACGGCGTGGACGAGCTGGGAGTCGCGGGCGCCATCCTGGGGCGGCCCATGCCGCTGGTGAAGTGCGAGACCGTGGACCTGGAGGTGCCCGCCGACGCGGAGATCGTCATCGAAGGCTACATCCGCACCGACGTGCTGGAGCCCGAGGGCCCCTTCGGCGAGTCCCACGGCTACATGGACCCGCGCAGCCTGAGCCCGGTGTTCGAGGTGACCTGCATCACCCACCGGAAGAATCCCCACTACGTGGGGGTCCTCAGCCAAGTGACGCCGAGCGAGAGCAGCAAGATCAAGCACCGGGGCTGGGAATCGCTGGTGCTGGACCACCTGCGCAACCACTGCAACCTCAAGAGCGTGGTGCGAGTGGGCATGCACGAGCCGCTGGTGAACCTGCGCCAGTTCGTGGTGGTGCAGATGCGCAAGACCCACAAGCTCGATCCCTGGCAGGCCATGATGGCGGTGCTGGGCTTCCGCTACGACCTCGGCAAGGTGGTCATCGCCGTGGACGACGACATCGACCCGGAGAACTTCGCCGCGGTCAACTGGGCCATCTGCCACCGCTCCCAGCCGCACCGCGACGTGCGCATCATCGAAGGCCGCCAGACCGTGCACTCGCCCATCAACCTGGTGCGCGTGCACGGCCATCCCGGCGACTACGACAGCGAGGACTCGTCGCTGCTCATCGACGCCACCAAGAAGGCGGAGTTCCCGCCGGTGTCGCTGCCCACCCGGGAATACATGGAACGGGCGCGCAAGCTGTGGGATGAGCTGGGGATGCCGGAGCTCCAGTACGGCAACCCGTGGCACGGCTACTCCCTCGGCTTGTGGCCGGCGGAGCTGGACGACGAAGCGGCGTTGGCCGTCCAGGGCGAGCACTACCGGATCGGCGCCAAGCTGGACGAGCGCGCCGTGTCCGTGGCGCGGGGCGAGCGGTTGCAGGACGTACAGAAGCGATGGAAGCCCGAGTGACCTGCCCGACCCTTGTAATCGTAACGCGGGCAGGGGCGCCCGGCGGGCCACCCCTACAGGGATCCACCGCCACGCAGGCCACCATTGCCGACCGGCCGGCGGCGCGGCGGTCCGGAAGGCGGGCCGTCGCGGACCGAGCTCTTCCGGGCTCCGGAGCGTGATCCGTGGAGCTTGACGGGACTCTGGTCCTGGTAGCCGCCGCCATCTTCTTCGCCGGCTTCGTCAAGGGCGCCACCGGCATGGGGTTCCCCCTCATCGCCACGCCCATGCTGACCCTGCTGCTCGACATCCGCATGGCCATCGTCGTGCTGCTGATCCCCAGCGTGGTCATGGACCTGAGCCAGATCTTCCGCCGGGGCATTCCCACCGAGATGTTCCGGCGCTTCTCGTCCATGTTCCTGTTCGCGCTGGCGGGCGTGTTCCTCGGCACCTGGGAGCTGACCCAGCTCCCGTTGTGGGCGCTGAACCTCATCCTGGGGAGCGTGGTGGTGGTGTTCGCGGCATCGGGCCTGTTCGCCTTCACGCTGACCACGCCGCCGCGCGCGGAGCGGTTCATGTCGCCGGTGATGGGGTTCGCCGGGGGGCTCTGCCTGGGCCTCACCAACACCATGGGGCCCGTCATGGCGGTTTACCTCCATGGCCTGCGCCTGGACAAGGCCGACTTCGTCAAGGCCATCTCCACCGCGTTCATCATGGCGAAGTTCTGGCAGGTGGTCGCCATCTCCACGTGGGGCCTGTTCACGGTCGAGGCGCTGAAGCTGTCGCTCTTCGTCACCGGGTTCATTCTGGCGAGCTTCTACGTGGGCCTGCGCGTTCAGGACCGGGTCCCGCAGAAAACGTTCAACCGGGCCATCCTGGCGCTGCTGATCGGCACCGGGATCATGCTGGTCTACCGCGCCTTGAGCGAAGCCTAGCGTCCTGCGTCACGCCGTGCGTGACTTTTCCGCGTCCAATCTGCTATGGATTCTCCGACGATCCGCTAACGCATCGAACAAAAACGGTTGTTCCATAAGACTCACGTAACAGGCCCGAGCGAGACAAGACCTCATGCAGTCTTTCGACTACGACGTCATCGTCATCGGCAGCGGTCCCGCGGGCTTCACGGCCGCCATCCAGGCGTGCGAGATGGGCGCCCGGGTCGCCATCCTGGAGCGTCGGGAGACCCTGGGCGGGATCACCCTCCTTTCGGGCACCATCCCCAGCAAGACCCTGCGCGAGGCCATCCTCTACCTGCGCGGAGTGCGCCAGCGCCAGTTCTACGGCACCGACTTCACCCAGAAGAAGGACATCACCCTGTCGGACCTGTTCGTGCGCGTGCGCAAGGTGGTGGAACGGCGCGTCGCGATGATGGAAGAGCAGCTTCAAGCCTACCGCGATCAGGACCGCATCGACATCTACCGCGGTTATCACGCCACCGTGGAGGCCCCCGACTCGGTGCACGCATGGCTGCTCAAGAACCCCATGGAGGCCATCACCCTGAAGGCGGGGAAGATCATCATCGCCTCCGGATCGACGCCGCGTTTCGTTCCCGACATTCCGGTGGACAACGAGGTCATCTACGATTCCGACTCGGTGTTTACCCTGGAGTTCAAGCGCAAGTCCCTGCCCGAATCGCTGGTGGTCGTGGGGGCCGGGGTCATCGGGGCGGAATACGGCTCGGCCTTCGCGGTGCTGGGGTGCAAGGTGTCGCTGATCCAGCGGGACCATTCCTTCCTCACCTTCGCGGAAGAGTCACTGGTCGATCTGCTCATTCGGCGCATGGAGGATTCGGGCGTCGAGTTCGTCTGGAACTCCTGGTACGAGAAGATCGAGCGCATCCCGGGATCGGAGGAAAGGGCGCGCGTGGCTCTCGCCGACGGCCGGACGCTGGAGACCGACGCGGTGATCGTGGCCAGCGGGCGCGAGGTGGCATCCAAGGTCCTGGGGTTGGAAGACGTGGGAGTGGAGACCACCGAGTACGGACTCATCAAGGTCAACGAGCTCTTCCAGACGTCGATCCCCAGCATCTATGCCGCCGGCGACGTCATCGGCTTCCCGGCGCTGGCCTCCACCAGCAGCGAGCAGGGCCGCATGGCCGCGAGCTACGCCCTCGGGCGCCGGGCGGGCGGACGCCGCGCGCTCTTCCCCATGTGCGTCTACACCATCCCCGAGATCGCCATGATCGGCTATACCCAGGTCGAGCTGGACGCCAGGGGCATGCCCTACGCCAAGGGCGTGGCCACCTACGACGAGGTGACCAAGGCCGGCATCATCGGGGACCCCCACGGCATGCTGACCCTCCTGTTCGAGCCCAACGGCGGACACCTGCTGGGCGTACACATCATCGGCGACCAAGCGTGCGAGCTGATCCACATCGGCCAGGCGGTGATGAGCTTCAACGGCACCATCGACTACTTCATCGACAACGTCTTCAACTTTCCCACCATGGGAGAGGCCTACAAGATCGCCGCGCTGAACGGGGTCAAGCAACTGGCCGACTGAGGCGCGTGACGATGCCTGCCACCGCCGTCCAGGAACTCATGGCTGATCGACCCATTTCATTATCAAACGGTCTCGGTGCCGGCAGAACTGTAACGATTACAAAAAGTTTGCCTATTCTTTCTCGTTGGATCCTCTCATTTGCAGACAGCTATTGCAAAACAGTAGACAACTCGGCTAAGGTCTTGCCGACATGCGGTTCCCAACCAAGGAGGTCGTCATGAAAAGGCTGATTGTTGCTATTCTGTTCATTGTCATGAACGCTGGCGCGCTCTACGCCGCCGACGTCAAGCTGGGCGTGGTTTTCGGATACACCGGACCCATCGAATCGCTGACACCCCAAATGGCGGCGGGCGCCGAGCTTGCCATGAAGGAGGTCAGTGACAGCGGCGCGTTGCTTGGCGGCGCCAAGGTGATTTCCGTACGCGCCGATTCCACCTGCGGCGACGCCGCGGCCGGATCCGCGGCGACCGAGCGCATCGTCACCTCGGACAAGGTCAACGCCATCGTCGGCGGCGACTGTTCGGGCGTCACCATCGCCATGCTCGGGAACGTGGCCAAGCCCAACGGTATCGTGATGATCTCGCCGTCGGCCACCTCCCCGGCACTGTCCACCATCGAGGACAACGGCCTCTTCTTCCGCACCGCGCCGTCCGACGCCCGCCAGGGCGCGATCGTCGCGGACATCCTGAAGGACATGGGGATCAAGGAGGCCGCGCTGACCTACACCAACAACGACTACGGCAAGGGTCTGGCGGACAGCATCGCCGCCAACGTGAAGAAGGGCGGCGGCAAGATTACGATCTCGGCCCCCCACGAGGACGGCAAGGGCGACTACAGCGCGGAGGTGGCGGCACTGGCCGCGGCGGGCGGCGACATCCTGATCGTGGCCGGTTACGCCGACCAGGGCGGCAAGGGCATCATCCAGGGCGCCCTCGACACCGGCGCTTTCGACAAGTTCTATCTGCCTGACGGCATGATCAGCGATTCCTTGACCAAAGCCATCGGCAAGGACCTCGAAGGCGCCATCGGCGCCCATCCAGGCACCGACAGTCCGGGGAAAACCAAGCTCGACGAGATCGCCAAGGCGGCCAATGTGAAATCGGACAGTCCCTTCGTGGGCGAATCGTATGACGCGGCCGCCCTGATCATGCTGGCCATGCAGGCGGCGAAGTCGGCCGAGAGCGGCAAGCTCAAGGACAAGGTCTTGATGGTGGCCAACGCCCCGGGCGAGAAGATCTATCCGGGTGAGCTGGCCAAGGCGCTCAAGATCATCGCCGGCGGCGGTGACGTGGACTACGTCGGCGCCTCGGCGGTGGAACTGATCGGCCCGGGCGAGAGCGCCGGCAACTACCGCCAGATCGTCGTCAAGGGCGGCAAGATCACGACAGTCAAGTTCCGGTAGACGCACCGATACGAGTGCCGGCAGGCTTCATTGATCCTTGCCTGCGAGCGCGCGAATGGGGTAAAGAAGGCGGACGGGTCGAAGACCCGTCCGCCTTTTCGTTGTGAATCCGTGCGCAGTGGCATAGCTCGTCGGGACACATCGCGCCGATGATCGCCGTAGAGAACCTGCACATGCACTTCGGCGGCATCCGAGCCGTGGACGGCGCCTCGCTGGAACTTGAGCAAGGAGCCATCACCGGGCTCATCGGACCCAACGGCGCCGGCAAGACAACCCTCTTCAACGTCATCGCGGGCGTCCATAAGCCAACATCCGGAAGAGTCTACCTCGAGGGCGAGGACATCACCGGGCTCGCGCCCCACGAGCTCTTCGCCAAGGGCGTCCTGCGCACGTTCCAGATCGCCCACGAGTTCTCCACGCTGACCGTACGCGAGAACCTCATGACGGTGCCGGCCGGCCAGTCCGGCGAGAGCCTGCTGGACGTGTGGCTCAGGCCGGGCCGTATCCGTGCCCAGGAATCCGCCAACGGCGCCCGCGCCGACGAGGTCATCGAGTTCCTGAAGCTCGAGGGCGTGGCGGGGGAGTTGGCCGGCAACCTTTCCGGCGGACAGAAGAAGCTGTTGGAACTGGGGCGCACCATGATGGCGGAGCCGCGCTTGGTGCTGCTCGACGAGGTGGGCGCGGGGGTCAACCGCACCCTCCTCAAGGACATCGCCGGCGCCATCCTGCGCCTCAACCTGCACCACGGTTACACCTTCTGCATCATCGAGCACGACATGGAGCTGATCTCGCTCCTGTGCGATCCGGTCATCGTCATGGCCGAGGGAAGGGTGCTGACCCAAGGGTCCTTTCCGGAGGTGCAATCCGACGAGCGGGTCATCGAGGCCTATCTCGGCCGCGGGTTGGTGACGCGCGAGGAGCGACGCTTGTGAGCTTTCTGACCGGCGCGGACCTCGTCGGCGGCTATGGCGGCCCGGACATCCTCCGGGGTTGCGCCATCGCCGCGGAGCGCGGCGAGATCACCGTGGTGGTGGGTCCCAACGGCGCCGGCAAGTCCACGGCCATGCGCGCGCTCTTCGGCATGCTGACGCTTCGCTCGGGGTCGGTGCGCCTCGCCGGCGAGGACATCACCGCGCTGGCGCCGCAGGCGCGGGCGCGCAAGGGCATGGGGTTCGTGCCGCAGACCGACAACGTGTTCCGCTCGCTGACGGTGCAGGAGAACCTGGAGATGGGCGCGTTCGTCCGCACCGACGACATCGCCGGCACCCTGGACGAGGTCTACGGCCTGTTCCCGGCGCTGAAGGACAAGCGCCGGCAGCCCGCCGGTGAGTTGTCCGGCGGCCAGCGCCAGCAGGTGGCCATCGGCCGCGCGCTGATGAACCGGCCGCGGGCGCTCATGCTCGACGAGCCCAGCGCCGGGGTTTCGCCCATCGTCACCCACGAGCTATTCGAACGCATTCTCGACATCGCCCAGAGCGGCGTCGCCGTGCTGATCGTGGAACAGAACGCGCGCCAGGCCCTGGAACTGGCGGACAAGGGCTACGTCCTGGTGCAGGGCCGCAACCGCTTCACCGGCACCGGAAAGATGCTGCTGGCCAACGCCGAGGTCCGGCAATCGTTTCTCGGGGGGTGACCCATTGGAAGACATCGTCAACGCGATCGTCCTGGTCACCAACTTCCTGGTGATTCCCGCCACCGCCTACGGCTGCCAGCTCGCCCTCGGCGCCATGGGGGTCACGCTGGTGTACGGCGTCCTGCGCTTCTCCAACTTCGCCCACGGCGAGATCATGGCCTTCGGCGCCATGGTCACCGTCCTGTTCACCTGGCTGCTGCAGTACGGGGGCGTGACCCTCGGGCCGCTGCCCACGGCGCTGCTGGCGCTGCCCGCGGGCATGGCGGCCACCGCCGCGCTGTGCCTGCTGACGGACCGCTGGGTCTTCCGCTTCTACCGGCGCAGCCGGGCGCAGCCGGTGCTGCTGCTGGTGGTGTCGGTGGGGGTCATGTTCGTCCTCAACGGAATCATCCGCTTCGTCATCGGACCGGCCGACCGGGTCTTCACGGACGGCGCCCGCTTCCTGTTCACGGTGCGGGAGTTCAGGGCCTGGAGCGGGTTGTCCGAGGGCCTCGCCATCAAGACCACCCAGACGCTCAGCGTGGTGGTGGCGGTGGTGCTGGTGGCGGCGCTCTTCTGGTTCCTGGAGAGGACCCGCACCGGCAAGTCCATGCGCGCCTTCTCGGACAACGAGGACCTGGCCCTGCTGTCCGGCATCAACCCCGAACGGGTGGTGGCGGTGACCTGGCTCATCGTCGGCTGTCTCGCGGCCGTGGCGGGGACCCTGTACGGCCTGGACAAAAGCTTCAAGCCGTTCACCTTTCTGCAGCTACTCCTGCCCATCTTCGCCGCGGCCATCGTCGGCGGCCTGGGCAATCCCCTGGGCGCAATCGTCGGCGGCTTCGTGGTGGCCTTCTCCGAGGTGTTTCTGACCTACCCCTACCGGAAATTCCTGGCGTACCTGGGGCCGGAGGGTTGGCGCCCCGACGGCCTGGTGCAGTTCCTCTCCACCGATTACAAGTTCGCTGTGTCTTTCTTCATCCTGGTGGTCGTGCTGCTGGTGAAGCCCACCGGAATCTTCAGCGGGAAGTCGTCATGAGCGACGCTTCCGCGCCCCTTTCCGTCCGCGCCGTTCGGGCGCTGCGGACCCCGGGAAAGACGCTGCTGTTCATCGCCATGGCGGCGCTCATCTGCCTCGTGGGCGCCGGCCAGAGCTGGCCCCTGGCGCTGACGATCCTGAACCTGTGCCTGATCTCGGCCGTCATGACGCTGGGGGTGAACATCCAGTGGGGCTATGCCGGTCTGTTCAACGCCGGGGTCATGGGCTTCACCGCCATGGGCGGACTGGCGGGGGTGCTGGTGACCATGCCGCCGGTGGGGGCGGCGTGGCAGGCGGGCGGCGCGGGCGTGGTGCTGGCCCTGGCGCTGGCGCTCGTCACCATCGCGGCCGCGGTGCTGGTCCACCGCAGGGTGCGGCGGCCGCCCTACCGCAGGCTGGCGGTGGCGCTGGTGGTGGCGGCCGGCTACTTCGCGGCCCGGGCGCTGTTCGAGCCCGCGGTACGTGCCATCGAGGCGGTGGACCCGTCGCGCACCGGCTACCTCGGCGGCTTCGGCCTGCCCGTCGTCCTGTCGTGGTTCGTGGGCGGCGCGCTGGCCGCGGGCGCGGCCTGGGCCGCGGGCAAGATCAGCCTCGGGCTGCGCGCCGACTATCTCGCCATCGCTACCCTGGGAATCTCCGAGATCATCGTCGCCTTTCTCAAGTACGAGGAATGGCTGGCGCGGGGCGTGAAGAACGTCACCGGCCTGCCCCGGCCGGTGCCTTACGAGGTGGACCTTCAAGCCGCCGTATGGTTCCGGGAATGGGCGGAAAGCCTCGGCGCATCTCCGGTGGAGCTGTCTTCCATCGTGGTGAAGCTTTCCTACGCGGGTCTCTTCGCGCTGGTGCTGCTGGTGCTGATGTGGCTCTCCGAGGCGGCGCTGCGAGCGCCTTGGGGACGCATGATGCGCGCCATCAGGGACAACGAGACCGCGGCCGAGGCCATGGGCAAGGACGTCACGGCGCGGCACCTGCAAGTGTTCGTGCTGGGCTCGGCCGTGGTGGGCATCGCCGGCGCCATGCTCGTCACCCTGGACGGGCAGTTCACGCCCACCACCTACCACCCGTTGCGCTTTACCTTCCTCATCTGGGTCATGGTCATCGTCGGCGGCTCCGGCAACAACTGGGGCGCCGTCCTCGGCGGTTTCCTGGTGTGGTACGTCTGGGTGGAAGCCGAGCCCCTGGGCCTCTGGCTGATGGACTTGCTGACCTCCCCCCTGGGCGCGGACAACCCGCTTCGCATCCACCTCATGGACAGCGCCGCCCACATGCGTCTGGTGGTGATGGGGGTGGTGCTCCTGCTGGTGCTGCGCTTCGCTCCGCGGGGGCTGATCCCGGAGGAACGCCGTTAAAGGGCGAACGTTGGGGGTCGAAAGGACCGGACATGCCGCGGATCGTTGCTTTTTTCATAGTTTTTTCCCGGCTTCAAATAAACCGGTTGTTCAACAATATGTGATCGGCTTACTATATGCCAACTTTCCGCTGACAAGGAGGATACTCATGAGAATTCTGTCACGTGTAGTTACCAGCAGCGTCGCGGCCGCGGTCGGTTTGGCGATGGCCGTCTCCCTCGCATCGGCGGGGACCTTGGACGACGTCCGCCAGCGCGGCGAACTGATCTGCGGCATCAACACCGGCTTGGTGGGTTTTGCCGCGCCGGACGACAAGGGCGTGTGGAAGGGCTTCGACGTCGACGTGTGCCGGGCGGTGGCCGCCGCGGTATTCGGCGACGCCAACAAACTCAAGTACAAGAACCTCACCGGCAAGACGCGTTTCACCGCGCTGCGTTCGGCCGAGATCGACATGCTGTCGCGCAACACGACCTGGACCTTCAGCCGGGACGTGGACCTGCAGCTCACCTTCGTGGGCATCAACTACTACGACGGCCAGGGCTTCATGGCGCCGAAGAAGCTCGGCGTCAAGTCCGCCAAGGACCTCGCCGGCGCTTCGGTCTGCATCCAGACCGGCACCACCACGGAGTTGAACCTCGCGGACTACTTCCGCGCCAACAACATGAAGTATGAGCCGGTGCCCATCGAGACCAACACCGAGGCGCGCACCAACTACCTGGCCGGCCGCTGCGACGTGTACACCACCGACCGCTCCGGTCTGGCGGCCACCCGCGCCGCCACCGACAACCCGGACGACCACGTGGTTCTGCCGGAAATCATCTCCAAGGAGCCGCTGGGTCCGCTCGTGCGGCACGGCGACGACCAGTGGGCGGACATCGTGCGCTGGTCCCTCAACGCCATGATCGCGGCCGAGGAGATGGGCGTCACCTCCAAGAACGTGAAGGCGATGGCGGCGAAGGAAAACAAGAACAAGGAGGTCAACCGCCTGCTCGGTGTCGAGGAGTTGCAGGGCCGCGAGCGGCTGGGGTTGTCCAAGGACTGGGCGGTGAACATCATCGCGCAGGTGGGCAACTACGGCGAGGTCTTCGAGAAGCACCTCGGCAAGAAGCCCCCCATCGCCCTCGATCGGGGACTCAACGCCCAGTGGACGAACGGCGGACTGCTCTACGCCCCGCCGTTCCGGTAGACCGGATCGTTTTCACAACGGCATGAGTCGTGTGGAGCCAGTGTCGCGCCGCCATCGCGCGACACTGGTAAACCATACGGCTCTTGTCGTATAGACTACCGGGCGTGGTGCAATCTAACGACATACCCGGTCCGCCTCCAGGTCCCGCGTTCAGCCTGGGCAGCCTGTGGTACGACGAGGCGGTACGCGGCGTTGCCATCCAGATCCTGGTGCTGCTGGGCGTGTTCGCGACCGTGGCCTGGATGATCGCCAACGTCATCGCCAACTTCGCCATCCTCGACAAGACCTTCGGTTTCGACTTCCTCTGGCTCCCCGCCAACTACGACATCAACCAGACGCTCATCGAGTACACCAACCGGGACACGCACCTGCGCGCG